>JANPLC010000189.1:0-28617 GCA_031426335.1 Planctomycetota bacterium | reverse complement strand
GCAATTACTCGAGACCGCCGCCGACTTGTTGCAGCGGGTCGGCTACGCCTCGTTCAGCTTTCGCGATCTGGCGGACGCGGTTGGCATCCGGGCCGCGAGTGTGCACTACCACTTCCCGACCAAGGCCGACCTGGGCGTCGCACTGGTCGAGTGGTTCCGCGCCCAGAGTGATCCCCAGATCGCCGCGCTCTGCCAAGCGACTCCCAATATACGTGATCGGCTACTGGCCTTGGCCGACCACGTCGCCGAACACACCTGCATCAGCGGCAAATCCTGCCCGATCAATCTGCTGCTCTCGGAGTTCTCGGTGCTGCCAGAACCCTTGCAGCTCAAGGTGCGCGCCTGGGTTGACGACTGCCTCTCCGGCATCGCCTCCTGGCTGGCGCAGGGCCGTGCCGCCGGCGAGCTCACGTTTCCCGGTGATCCGGTGCAGCAGGCGCGGTTGGTGTGGTCGGTGATCGAACACGGCACCCAGCTGGCGCGCACCCTTCCCGATCAGCCGTTCGGCGCACTGATGCGCCACTTGGTCGCCACCATGACGCCAACCCGCGCGTAACCCACTCCGCTTCTCCCCGTCAGCTTATCACGCAGCCACGCCAGGATCATTCCCATGCGTCGTATCGTCCCATCCCTCGCCCTGATCACCTCGCTCCTGCTCGCCGGCTGTGGCGCCAACCAGCCCCACGGCGGAGGCGGACACCAGATGCCGCCGCCAGAGATCGGCGTCGCTGCGCCCATCACCCGTCAACTCGCACCGGTGAAGGAGTTCACCGGCAATATCGAAGCGGTCGATACCGTGCAGATCAATCCGCGGGTCGGTGGATTGGTGGTGAAGGTCCACGTCGCCGACGGTGCCGAGGTCAAGGCCGGCGAGCCGATTCTCGACATCGATGATGCGCCGCTGAAGGCCACCCTCGCGCGGGCCAAGGCCGAACTCGCCCGCGCCGAAGCGCGCCTGGCGCTGGCCAAACTGCAGTTCGAACGCGGCAAACGCCTGGTTCAGGACCATGTGATCTCGCGCCAGCAGTTCGATGATCAGGAATCCGGCGTCACCACCGCCGAAGCCGAGGTCGCGGCCGCCAAGGCCGCACACCTCACCGCCGAACTCGACCTGGGGTATGCTCGCGTGGTCGCACCGATCGCCGGACGCATCGGCAAGATCCAGACTTCGGTCGGCAACCTGGTGCAGGGCGGCGGGCCGGTGCCGCCGACTTACATCACCACGCTGGTGAGCGTCGATCCGGTGTACGTGACCTTCGATGTCGATGAGCATACCTGGCAGCAGGCTGGCGGACGTCTGCGCGCGGCGGCTGCCGGTGGCGAAGCCATGCCGGTGAACGTTGCGCTGATGGGCGAAACCGGCTTTCCGCACACCGGCCAGGTGGTCTTCGTCAACAACCAGATCGATGGCGGCAGCGGTGCGATCCGCGTGCGCGCCAAGGTCGCCAATCCTGATCGTCGCCTGACCCCTGGCGCCTTCGCACGCATCCGTCTGGAGACCGGACCGGCACGTCCCGTGGTGCTGATCCACGAGCGCGCCGTGCTCAGCCAGCTTAACACCCGCTACGTCCTGGGCGTCGCACCCGATGGCATGACCAGCTTCCGTCCCGTCACGCTCGGCGACAGCGTCGGCCACCTGCGCATCGTCGAGCAGGGCCTGACGGCAAACGACCGCATCGCTGTGCTCGGGCTGGCCAAGGTGTTCTATCCTGGCATGCCGGTCGCTCCAGCAGAAGCGTCGATGGAGACCCTCGAATTGGCGCAGCCCGCGGGCGCTCCGGCCAACCCGGAAACACCCGCCAAGCCCGCTGACACGAAGAAGTCCGCCAGCACGGAAGGCGCCAAGCCGTGAGACTGCCACAATACTTCATCGATCGTCCGATCTTCGCGACGGTCTTGTCGGCGATCCTGCTGCTGGTGGGCGGCCTCTCGCTCTTCCGCATGCCGATCAGCGAATATCCGCAGGTCATTCCGCCGACCATCGCCATCACCGCGGTGTATCCCGGCGCCAACCCGGAGACCGTCGCGACCACCGTCGCCAGTCCGCTCGAACAACAGATGGTCGGCGTGCCTGGGATGCTCTACATGCAGTCGCAGAGTAACCTCGACGGCTTGATGACCCTGACACTGACCTTCGGCATCGGCGCCGATTTGGACGAGATCCTGGTCGACGTGCAGAACCGCATCCAGCGCGCCACGCCGCGCCTGCCGGAAGAAGTCCGCCGCCTGGGGGTGACTGCGCTCAAGGTCGGCAGCAACCTGCTGATGGTGGTCCACCTGACCTCGCCGGACGACTCCGTCGACATGCTGACGTTGTCGAACTACGGCCGCCTGACTGTGCGTGACCGGCTGGCAAATGTGCCCGGCGTCGGTGATGCGCGCATTTTTGGTGCCGGTGAATACAGCATGCGCGTGTGGCTGGATCCGCAGCGCATGTCCGCCCGCGGCCTGACGCCGGCGGACGTGACGCGCGCCATCCGTGAGCAGAACGTTCAGATCGCTGCCGGCACCTTGTCGCAGCAGCCAGTCGCCAACGACTCCAGCCATGAATTGACCGTCACCACCCAGGGCCGTTTGAGCGATCCGGAGGAGTTCGGCCGCATCATCCTGCGCCGCGGCGACCAGGGGCAGCTGCTGCGCTTGTCGGACGTCGCCCGCGTCGAACTGGGAGCGGCGGCCTACACCCTGCGCAGCCTGCTCAACAACAAGCAGGCCGCCGCCATCCCGATCTTCCAAGCGCCGAACTCGAACGCCCTGGAGACCGCGCAACTGGTGCGGGACGCCATGGCGGACCTCAAGCGCACCTTCCCGCCGGGCATCGAATACTCGATCGTCTATGACACCACCATGTTCGTGCGCGCCTCGATCAAGGCCGTGCTCTGGACCCTGTTGGAAGCCGTCGTGCTGGTCGTACTGGTCGTGCTGCTGTTCCTGCAGACCTGGCGTGCGTCGCTCATCCCCCTGTTGGCCGTGCCGGTGTCGCTCATCGGCACCTTCGCGGTGATGCATGCGATGGGTTTCTCGATCAATACGCTGTCGTTGTTCGGCCTGGTACTGGCGATCGGCATCGTGGTCGACGACGCCATCGTGGTGGTGGAGAACGTCGAACGGAACATCGCCAATGGACTGACACCACGACTGGCAACCAAACAGGCGATGCGCGAAGTCAGTGGACCGATCCTGGCGACGGCGCTGGTGCTGTGCTCGGTGTTTATCCCCACGGCGTTCATCAGCGGATTGACCGGACAGTTCTACCAGCAGTTCGCGCTCACCATCGCGATCTCAACGGCGATCTCGGCGCTCAACTCGCTGACACTCAGTCCGGCGTTGTCGGCGCTGCTGCTGAAGCCCCATCGTACCAACCACCGTCCCGGCGGTCTGCTGCTCGGCTGGTTCTTCGCGATCTTCAACCGTTCGTTCGCGTGGTCGTCACGCGCCTATGTCGGCATCACGCGTCGCGTGGTGCGCTTCAGCGCTATGGCCTTGATCCTCTATGGTGCCTTGCTGGGCATGACCTGGTTCGGCTTCCAGGCGACCCCAGGCGCGTTTGTGCCTGACCAGGACAAGAGCTACCTGATCTGCATCGCCAAGCTGCCCGAGGGCGCCTCACTCGACCGCACCGAGGCGGTGATCCGCGAGATGAGCGACATGGCGCTCAAACACCCGGCGGTCGACGGCGCAGTGGCCTTCCCAGGTCTGTCGCCTGCCGGCTTCAGCAACGCGCCGAATTTCGGCATCATCTTTGTGCGACTGAAACCGTACTCCCAGCGCACCACGCCCGACATGAGCGGCAAGGCCGTCGCGGGCGCGTTGTTCGGCCAGTTCATGGGCATCAAGGACGCCTTCGCCTTTGCTTTGCAACCGCCGCCGATTCTTGGCCTCGGCAACAGCAAGGGATTCCAGCTCTACCTGCAGGACCGCGGCAATGTCGGCCTGCCCAAATTGTTCGAGACCACCATGGCGGTGATCGGCGCAGCGTCGCAAGCCAAAGGCCCCGACGGCCGGCCGGTCTTCGATCCGTCAGGCACCATTACCTACTCCACCATGTCGGTGCCACAGGTGCGGGTGGATGTCGATCGCGAAAAGGTCCTCGCCGCCGGTCTGCAGATGTCGGACATCGCCGACGCGCTGCAGGGCTACTTCGGTTCGGTGTACGTCAACGACTTCAACAAGTTCGGTCGCACTTGGCAGGTCAATGTGCAGGCCGACGCGGCGCATCGCCTGAGCACCGCCGACTACGCGCAGGTAAAAGTCCGCAACCAGGACGGTCGCATGCTGCCGCTGGCCTCGTTCATCTCGCTGCACGAAACCGCCGGCCCGGACAAGGTCATCCAGTACAACACCTTCCCGGCGATCGACATCAACGCGTCGCAGGCCGAAGGCGTGTCGCAGGACCAGGCAAAAATGGTGATGGAAGGCATCCTCGCTCAGGTGTTGCCACCTGGGGTCGGTTACGAATTCACCGGCTTGACCTACCAGCAGATCCTCGCCGGCAACACTGCCGTCTACATCTTCCCGATGTGCGTGCTGCTGGTGATCCTGGTGCTGGCGGCGTTCTACGAGAGCTGGGTGCTGCCAATGGCGATCATCCTGATCGTGCCGATGTGCCTGCTGTCGGCGCTGTTCGGCGTGTGGCTGGATGGGCACTTCTTCGGCGGCCAGGGCGACAACAACATCATGACCCAGATCGGGCTGATAGTCCTGGTAGGGTTGGCGTGTAAAAACGCCATCCTGATCGTCGAGTTCGCCAAGGAGGCGGAGATCTATCAGAAGAAGTCGCCGATGGAGGCCGCCTTGGAAGCCTGCCGCCTGCGTCTGCGTCCGATCCTGATGACCTCACTCGCCTTCATCATGGGCGTGTGGCCGCTGGTGGCCGCCACCGGCGCGGGCGCTGAACTGCGTCATGCCACCGGCATCGCGGTGTTCTCCGGCATGATCGGTGTGACCATCTTCGGCCTGCTGCTGACACCGGTATTCTACGTCGTGCTGCGCACGGTGATCGGCGGCAAGCTGAAGCACACCGGCGATGATCTGCCACCGGACACCATCGCCCCAGCTGCCGCCGGGCCGACCGCGGCGAACGAACCGATCCCTGCTTCCGTGGAGAGCCACTGACATGCGCTTGCTGTCCTTTGTCCTCGGGGCGATCACCGCGTTCCCGCTGTGCGCGGCGGATAACGCGCCCCAGACCGTGACTCTCCAAGAGGCCATCCGCCTGTCGGCCTCGGTCGCACCGGTCGAACTCGCACGGCTCGATGCCGCAATCGCCCAGGCCGGCTACGGTGCGGAGCGCGCTGGCCTGCGTCCACAGATCGACGCGGTGGCTGGTTGGGTCCGGCAACGCCAATACCAGCAGCTCGGTGACAACGGTGTCGCGCTGTCGCCAAACAACACCCTGGATGCACGCCTGCGCGTCGGTCAGGCTTTGATCGATCTGGAAACCTGGCACCGCACGCAAGCGGCCGATCGACGTCTGGCCGCTGCCGAAGCCGTCACCGCACTGAGCCTGGAAGACGCCGCCGCCGCTGCTGGGGTGGCCTATGCCGACCTCGCCACCGCCGAAGCACTGGTGGGTGTGCGTCGTGAAGACCTCACCCTGGCCCAGGAGCTGCTCGCGCTGGCGCGCAAACAGGTCGACGCCGGCGCCAGCGAAGGCATCGCCGTGACCCGTTCCGAGAACCGCGTCGCCGCGGCGCAGACCGCGCTTACTGCCGCCGAAGGGCAGCTGCGATCGGGCAGCATCTCACTGGGACGCGCGCTGCGGCTGGATCCCGCCACGGTGTTCATCGCAGGGAATAAACTGGGCAGCGACCTGGGCGCCTCCAGTTCACCGCTGGAGGTGAAGGAGGCCGTCACCAGTGCCCAGCAGAACCGCCCCGAAATGCGCGTCTCCAGCGAGAACCTCGCCGCCATCCAGGCGGATTACCTCGCCGCCCGCGGCGCCCGCCTGCCGACCCTCGATGCCTTCGCCGATGGTGGACGCATCGGACCGGAACTCGACGACACCGATACCACTTGGCGGGTCGGCGTGGAACTGCGCATCCCGCTGATCGATCGCAGCCGTTACGACGCGCAGGCCGCCCAGTACCGTGTCGCCCAACAACGGGTGCTGCGCGACGACCTGCTGCAACGCATCTCTGCCGAGGTGCGCAACGCGGTGGTGGCGCTGGAAACCGGTGCCGCCGGCCTGCGTTCAGCGCAGGAAGAACGTCGCCTCGGCGAACAGGAACTGCGCGAGGCCCGCAGCCGTTTTGAAGCCGGAGTCGCTGGCAACCTGGAACTAGTCGAGGCCCAGCGCAGCCTGAGCATCGCCCGCGAACGCGTGGTCAGCGCACAAACCATCGTGATCCGTGCCCGCGTCGGCTTGGCCCGGGCCGTGGGTGTAGCGACGACGTTGAAGTAGGGCTGCCATCGTGGGACGGGCGTCCCGCGCGTCCCGCCCGTGGTTGCATGTCGGCAGACATCGGCCCCTAGTCAGCACCAGCATGGGCGGGACGCCATGGCACGTCACGCACTGACGTCCACCTGACGTCCTCCGCGATGCCGGGCCACAGTGGAGTAGCAAGCTATCGTATCAGAGGTCCCCATGCGCAACGCTTACCCCCCTTCCGGCCCGTTAACCCGTCGCGGTTTCGTCGCCTTGACCGCCCTCGGTTTGACCGCGTGCGCGACTGGCGTGCGTGCGGCCGACTTGGTGCCGACGCCGGCGCAGACCGAAGGCCCGTTCTATCCCGACCAGCTGCCGCTTGATCAAGACAATGACTTGGTGCTGATCCAGGGCCGCATGGATCCCTCCAAGGGTATCGTCACGCATCTGCACGGACGCATCCTCGGCCCCGACGGAAAACCCGTAATTGGCGCCGTGATCGAAATCTGGCAATGTGATGCCAACGGTGTGTACCTGCACACTCGCGGTGGTGACCGCGCCAAGTTGGACGCCGGCTTCCAGGGTTTCGGACGTTTCCAGGTCGGCGATGACGGCCAGTACCGTTTCCGCACCATCCGCCCGGTGACCTACCCAGGGCGCGCGCCGCACATTCACGTGAAGATCCGCCACGGTGAGAGCGACCTGCTGACCACGCAATGTTACGTCGCCGGCGATCCTGGGAATGAGCGGGACGGCATCCTGCGCTCGATCAAGAATGAGGCCGTGCGCAAAACCATCGTGGTCGATTTCACCCCCAAGGGCGACCAGGGCGAACTCGCGGCACAGTTCGACGTGGTGTTGGGGAAAACGCCGAAGGCGTGACGGAGATCCCGCGCTACGTCGCGGTCACACGACGAATCCCTGGGCACGCGATCCGTGTTGGGCGAACCAGCGTTCAACCACGCGCGTATGCAGGGGAAAAGCGAGCGGCTCCGCTCGCGTGATCACCACGCGTTCACTCACTTCGTTGTTTGGCCTGAACAACGGCAGGTCGCTGGCGCGACGTTGCGCCACCTCACCAAAAATGAGTACCGTGCCGTCGGGCGCGCTATGGACGTCGAAGAGGGCGACCTCCTCAGCGGCGATGACGATGTCCGCTTCTTCACGCAGTTCGCGCACGGCCGCTGCCTGCCACGCTTCTCCGTAATCGATGAAACCACCGGGCAGAGCCAACTGCCCCTGCCGCGGTTGAATGGCGCGACGAACCGTCAGCACCCCACCATCCACCGGCAACACCAGCACTGCCACCGGCAAAGGATTCCGGTAGGTGATGTTGCCACACCCGGCGCAGGCGCGCGGCCACGGTTGTTCGACAGCGAAAGCAGCTCCGCAGTACGAGCAGTGAGTGTGGAGAAGCAGCGACGTGGACATAGGGATTCACCGCAGGTTGGTTGAGCGGGCAGTGTGCACCCCGATGCGCACCAGCAACTGCGCGACCGCGCCCGTCGGATTGGTTGCGGCAGTCTCACATCACAGCGAAAATGCCGTTGCACCATCGGCATTGCTGACCTACACCGCGATCTGCCTTGCGGCGGCACGGCGACGCAACCACCGTGCCTGCAAGACTGGACCCACCCGACCATGACCACCGACGACGAAGCCGCACTCCTCAAAGCCGTCATCGACCAGCCGGACAACGACGCGCCACGCCTGGCCTATGCCGACTGGTGTGATCGGCGCGGGGATCCACGGGGGCGATTCATCCGGGTGCAGCTCGAATTGGCGAAGGTGGAATTCGATCTGGAGAGTCCGAAGCGACAGCCTCTCATGGACGAAAGCATGACACTGCTGGAAAACGATGGTCAGGAATGGATGCCAAGTAAACACCCGGACGTCTTTAAATGGAAGATGCACCGCGGTTTTGTTGCCGGCATACACATAGCCGCCTCTTCATTTCTCAATCATTATGCTGAACTTGGCGCTTTGTATCCCATTCAGCATGTGAACCTCCGAGATCTGGTTCCGCACGCACGTAACGTGCTGACCTCGCGAAATCTCCGAATGCTGTCCTCACTGAGCGCCAATTACGGCGGCATCACCGATGATGATCTCAAGGCCTTTTCACAATCTCATTTCGTTGACAATCTCTGGTGGCTGGATCTGAGCGACAACCAGATCAACCAAGAAGGAGTGGAGGCATTGATCACTTCCCCGTTCCTGAAGAAGCTCGGCTACGTTTGGCTGGAAGGGAATCCCTGCAACCCTGTCGAAACCGCCGGTTTTGATCAGGGCTGTCTGGTTGATAAACAAATGCCGGAAGCTGGGCGTAAATTAGAAGCGCGCTTTGGCCCGATCAGGTGGCTCAAATACCGGGACACCCCTAGCCCATTCGAGCCAGCCGCTGTGCGGTAGGTTCTATGATTGCTGGGTGAATCGACTGATCGATTCCTCGCTTTTCAGCACAGACTTCAATTCGCCACTGGTCAAGAACCCCTTGCCAAAAAACCTCTCTAAAGCAGGTGTCGGTGGCAGCCGATAGTCCTCCTCCTGCCTAGCCTTAACTACTTGCTCAGCTACGTCGGCCGTTCCGACGATTCGTTCGATTAGGGACTGGCACGCATAGTTAGCGTCAAGGCGAGTTGGCATGAAGCGATTGGACAATCCCACCGTTGCTGAGGCGACCAGAATTGAGTTTCCTGCCGCCCGACCAGAATTCCTTGAACTCCTTGCCCTCGTCTCTGCTTAATCGAGGCGCAGCCACGCTTGCTGCGCCCAGAATACGCAGGTGTCCTCTCCTATCGGACAAACCCACTGGTATCGTCTGGTCTTGTTTCAGGAAGTTACTCCACAGATCCCGCGCATAGATCGGCGCCATCGCGCCAAGGGATTGAACTAAATAGGCAGCTGATCCCGCTCGTTCCTTCACGTTGTCTTGCCCAACCGAAATCACCACCTGATCGTACTCACAGTCCGTCATCGACCGCCAACCGGGAGCATCCGAGGGCACCTTCCACGATACCTTCAGCCGTTGCCCGCTTCCCTGCTCGATGCGTTCGATGCGCCCGAGCATGCGTTGTTCGGTGGTCGACTCGATCACCGGGCGGTTTCGTCCCCCTGGCGCATTGGATTGCTTGGGGCTCTTGAAGTATCCCTCCATCAGCTCCAGATACGGTTTGCTTTGGAACTCCTGCGGCGCGAACGCCGGATCCGCGGCCCAATGCATTTGTGCCCCACCTGAGTTGTTCAGCACATGCTCCGCACTCCAGGCGCCTGATGCGCTCGCCCCATACACCAGGATCCGCTTCTCCGGCCCCGTGGGGAGCGGCGCGCCGATGTGCTGGTCGCCTTTCATCAGACGTTTGACGGTCTGAGAGTCCGGTTGGTCATCCGGTTGTCCGGCATGTTCTTCGTAGAGACCCGGGCCATAGACGGACGGGTCGAGCAGTCGCGCCGGTCCGGGTCCGGTGCAGACATCGACGTAGTGCGCGTAGAGGTACGACAACCGTCGCCGCGGATCGTCTGCTTCGCGCCAGAACACCGACAGTCGGTAGGGATATCCTGGGCGATGTTCCCATTCCTTGGCGTCGGGTCCGACCAGCAAAGCTTGGTCGCGGCGTTGTTGTTCATCTGCTGGCAATGCCGTTCCGCGCTGGTCGAAGGATTCGATGAGTCCGACCCAGGCATTCGCCGGCAGGCGCCAGTCTTGATCACAGTAACGGTTCAGCCCGTCCTCTGCACCACGGATGTAGGCACCGAAGTCGCTGGCCAAGGCGTAGGAACGGCCACCGGTAAGGGCCTGGTAGCCAGGCAACCCGAGCAGGTGCGGGAACTGGCCGAGCGGTGTGTCGCCGCGCGCCTGCCACGGTTCGTCGCCACCGATGATGACAAAGCGGCAGCGATCGACGCGGGCACGGACTTCTGGATTGGCGCTGGCGCGCAGGGTCAGGTGGTTGGCCACTGCGGCGAATCCGCGACCGATGATGACGTAGGTCTCGCGCGGACGCACGGTGCTGAGATCGGCGGCACCGCTCGTGGCATGCTCAGCTCGGTAAACCGGAATGGGGACGTTGGCGCCGCTCATGGTCAGGCCTTGTGCTTGATCGCTGGTTCGGCGGGAAACGTGCACCGGCGATCGTGCAGGTCGGTCAGTTGTTGGCGTACCTGGTCATCGATCTCGCCCGTGGGATCCAAGCCGAGCCGGACCTGGAAGGAGCGCACCGCAGCGGTGAGGTTTTCCTCGGCCGTAAGGTCAGGCAGGTCGCACCCGAATCCGAGGTTGTGTAGGCGCTGACGCACACCGCTGACTTCACTGACCGGATGCAGGTGGTCGAACGCCAGCTGCAACTCCAGTTCGTCTGCACCAATGGTCACGGTGCCGCTGCGCTCGCTGGGCGCGACCCATAGTTCAACCACGCCGTCGCCATCGCTGGTGCCGTTGCTGGTGTGGTTGCCCACCACCAGTTTCCACGACTGATTGGCCCTGGGAGCATCGCCATCGAACACCCGCAGCACCACCAACGTGCGGGCACCGGTGCGTTTGAAGGTGTGCACCTGGTCGGTGGAGAGGGTCAGCTCCTTGCGCCGACGATCGGGGATCGCCAACACGTCGCCGGGCAGCAACAGATTTGGATGGGCACGCTGGGTGGTCAGTTGGCCATTGTCGGCGTCGCTCCACACCGTGTCGGGGGCGAAACCGTAGGTCGCGGCGACGTTGCTGGTGCTCTCTCCCTCGGTGATGCGATGGTCGCGCCCTGAGCCCCCCACCACCGACAACGCCTCGGCGCCGCCGCCAGCCACGGTTTCCCACGCCGCTTGATCCACCTCGGGCAGCGTGAAACGACACGTGCCAGGTTCGAGGCCGGAGCGGTAGAGGCTGCCCCGCTCATCAAAGCGGCCGTTGATGACCTGCCCGTCTCCCAGCGTCAGGCGGTACGGTTCCTTTCCCAGCGAACGGTCGTCGTCACCGACCAGACTGATCTCGATCCAGGTGGTCGGCAGCGCTGGCGCAGTGGCAGGCGGTGCTGACGTGGCCACAAGGGTCGCATTGGTGGAGGACGTCCCGCTGCTGACCTTGGCCGTGCCCGTGACGGTTTCGCGGGTCGGCATCAGCGCGGTGGTGGTGAAGGCTTGCCACTCGCGGCGTGGTGCCGCGACCACCTGCACAAGACCGCGCTGCACTGCGTGGCGCAGGAACTGCCATACGACAGTCGAATCCGCCACGCCGGCATCCGGGCGGAGAAAACCGCCGATAGAGGTGGCCAATTCCCGCAAGCGTTCACGCGGGAAGGGATTGCCATCCTCGGGCCCGCGCAGTGGCAACCGGACCTCCTCCAACCAGGCGGCAGGGATCAGTGTGCGCAACGCCGGACGGATGAAGGCCAACACCCGTCCGGACTGCTCGCCCACCTCGACCCAGGCGCTGCGGCGGTTCAGATGTGACAGACCCGGCGGTTTGATCGTGCTGGCCTGGGATGGAACAACGGGCTGACCTGACATGGGCGCGCGCCACATTCCACGCGAAATTCACATCGCAAGTGGGCAAACCAGCGAACGTCCAAGGGGCGGTTCAGTAATCCGCATTCCGCCGATGAGTGAACGGATAGCTGCGCACGATGGTGGTCACCAGTGATGACATCCGCCAGCTGTCCTTCTCTAATGCTGCCAGGGCGTCTTTGACCACACATTCGTCGTCGCGCTGCAGGCCGCGGCCCAGGGCGTAGATCAGCAGCGATTCGGTCAGCGCGCGGGCGAAGGCTTGTTTGCGGTCGAGCAGGATTTTCTTCATCTCCAACGGACCATTGAAGCTCTCACCCGATGGCAGGACGCCGGAGGCATCGATGGTGAGGCCTTCGTCCTGATCGCGCCAACGGCCGGTGGCGTCGTAGTTCTCCAGGCCGAAGCCGAGCGGGTCGGTCTTGGCGTGGCAGGAAGCGCACTCGGGATTCTTGCGATGCAGTTCGAGCAGCTGACGCAGGGTCTTGCCGCTGGTCTCGTTCTTGGCCTCGGCCAGTTGCGGGACATCTGGCGGCGGCGGTGGTGGCGGGACACCGAGGATCGTGCCCATGACATAGTTGCCGCGCCGAGGGATGTTGGTGCGCGCCGGATCGGCGGTGATGGTCAGCACTGCACCCATGGTCACCACGCCACCGCGCCGACGATCAGTCAGCGCGACGCGTTGCATGCGCTCACCTTTCACACCGTCGATGCCGTAGTGCTTGGCCAGTTCCTCGTTGAGGAAGGTGTAGTTGGCGTCGATGAGGTCGATCACCGGGCGATCGTAGCGGATCAGCTCGCTGATGAAGAGGTTGGCCTCCTGCAGCATGGCCTCACGCAAGGTCGGCGTGAACTGCGGAAAACGTTTGGCGTCGGGCTGATGGTCGGCCAAGCCACGAACCTGCAGCCACTGGCCGGCGAAGTTCTCGGCCAAGGCGCGGCTCTTGGGATCCTTGAGCATGCGCCGGGCCTGCGCTTCGATGACCGCGGGATCCTGGAGCTGGTTTTCCGCTGCCAGCTTGAGCAATTCCGCATCGGGCGGTGACGACCATAGGAAATAACTCAGACGCGAGGCCATGTCGTAGGAGCCTACGCGGTAGGCGCCGGTAGCTTTGTCGAACTGGTCCTCGATGCGGATGAGAAACCGCGGTGAAATCAGCACCGCATGCATGGCAGCACGGACGCTGAGGTTGAACGGTCGTTTTGCCGTGTTGGCCGCATCGTAGATGCCGAGCAGTTGCTCCAGGTGTTCGTCGGGCACCGGCTTGCGGTAGGCACGGGCGGCGAAAGCGGCGAGCACCTCACGCGCAGCCAGGCGGGCATCGACCCCAGGGCCGGCCTGTTTGATAAACACGGTCGCCATGGCCTTGCGGTCCTTGAACACCGCGTCGAGGACCTTGACCGCGGCATCGTAATACTGTTCGACCATCACCGGCGAGATGCTGAGCGCATCGGCGATGGTATCGAAGCCGTAGCTGGAGCCGTCGGGCGAGAAACCCTCTGCCGGTGACAACTCCAGACCGAACAGATCGCGGATGCTGTTATCGTACTCGACGCGATTAAGCCGCCGGACCGCCGGACGGCCAGGATCCTTCACGTTGGCGCAGTCGATGGTGTTGAGCGTGCGGTCAATGAAGGTGATGAGCCGCTGGCGTTCCTCTTGCGAGGGTTGTTTGGACTTCTTCGGCGGCATCTCGCCATCACGTAGTGCCTGCATCGCCGTCAGCCACACCTTGCGGTTGTTGGCGATCATGCGCGGGTTCTCGTCCTTCTGCAGATTGATGTCACCCTTGAGCTTCTCGGCGTTGTGGCAGCCGTAACAGAACTTCGACAGCAACGGATTGATGCTGCGGTCGAAGGAGTAGGGATCGGGTTTGTCTTCGCCGGAAAAAACCGCGGAGCTGGTCAGCAGAAAAAGCGCAACCGTGGCAATCGCGAACGGCAATCCGTGCGGCGTGCGACGTGCGGGGTGCGGCGTTTGTGCGTGGCAAAACACCGTCTGCTCCTGCGAGGCGTCCAACGCCGCACCCTGCACGCCGCACTCCGCACCGTGGCAATCCCGATTCATTTGAACGCCAACCGCCCAGTGCTGTCACCAAACTTGTCCATCTCCAGTCCGGCCATCGCCATCATGTCGAGGTAGAGGTTGCAGATCGGGGTCTTCTTGCCGAAGGCGATGTGGGCGCCGCCCTTGATCGCGCCGCCGCCGCCGCCAGCGAGCAGGATGGGCAGGTTGTCGTGGTTGTGCTTGTTGCCGTCACTGATGCCCGAGCCGTACATCAAAGCGACGTTGTCGAGCAGCGTGCCGTCACCTTCCTTCAGGCGCGAGAGGTTTTGCAGGAAGCGCGCGAACAACGTCGTATGTAGCGTGTTGATCTTGGTCAGCGCCTCGAGGTTCTCGGCCTTGTCGTTGTGGTGCGAATACGAGTGGTGCGAACCGGGAGCACCAACCTCGGGATAGGAACGACCGGACTTTTCGAAGCTGAACATGAAGCTGCCCACCCGGGTGGTGTCGGTCCAGAAGGCCATCACCAGGATGTCGAGCAGTAGATTCACGTGATCGGAGTAGATCGCTGGTTTGCCGGCATTCTTCGGAATCATCAGGTCCGGCGGCGCACCGTTGCCAGCCGCTTTGGGCTTCGCTGCCGGTTCGGCCCGACGCTCGGCTTCATCAACCTGCACGGCATCCAGGCGACGTTCAAGATTGCGGATGCCATCGAGGTAGCCTTCCAGCTTGGCGCGATCGTTCGAGCCCAGGTTGCCCATCAGCCGACGAGCATCCTCACGCGCGAGGTCGAGGATGCTGGTGCCGATCTGCGCTTCGGAATCCGGCTTGTTCGACTTGGCCTTGTCGGCTTTGTCTTGTTTGGGTTCCTTGTCCCAGGTCGGTGCCCGCAGGGCGCGACCTTGAAAAAGTCGATCGAACAGCGCCTTCGGATCCATCTCCAAGGCCGCCGGCGTGCTCGGACTGCGCCAGGACATGTGCGACATATAGGTGCCGCTGTATCCGTGGTCTCCACGGTGACCGGGATCGACGCCAAGCGTCAGCGTGTCGATCGGTGTGGTGTCTCGCAGCCGCTGCGCGGCCACCTGATCAATCGACGGACCGCCGGCTTCCGGCTCCTCTGAATGTTTGCACTTCAGTCCGGTGAGAATGCCGCCGCCCGTCGGTTCGTGTTGGCCACCTTCACCGCGGCAGTGATCGGCCGCCAGATCGGACAACACCAACAGGCGATCACGCACCGGTTCGAACGGTTTCAGGATCGACGGCAGATCAAAGGTCGCCCCGGTCGCGGTCGGCTTCCAGTTCGCCTGCACCACGCCATTGGGCACATAGAACCAGCCCAGTCGCACCGGCGGCTTGCCCTTGCCCTTGCGCGCCGGGTTGTTCGGGATCATCGCATCGAGCAATGGCAGCGCGATGCAGGCGCTGGCACTTTTCAGGAAGGTGCGGCGGGGAAGGAACCAACTCGGGGTCATGGCGGATCCTTGGGACGGGGAAGGCCTGCTCATCAGCTATTGCCGGAGAGTATACCCGATATTCCAACTACCTCATAAGGGGCCGTGTAACTGCCGCTTACGGACTATCAGCGAATGGCTGCCAGCGTGGATCGAGTAATAGCAGCACGGGGAAGTACCAGCCATAGCTATGATCGATGGTGTCCCCGGCCCGAGCCAGCGGCAGCGCCGCCGGGCTGCGCCAAGGACCCGGTCCAGCCAGCGCCCGACCCAACGCCATTTCTTGACGATCCGCAGGCGAGGACAGCCGTTCGAGACGCTGCAAGAAAACGTCAACCGCGGTGTTCCAGGCTGGCGGCGGTGGGGTGATGTCACCCGCCGCGACGCGCGCGAGGTCGGCACACAACAACGCGTGGGCCATGATCTGATAGAGTCCGGTGTCGTCCTCGGGACGAGCCGCCAACGTGCTGCTCATTGCCGGAGACAACAACGCCGGCATCTCCGCGCGCACCTCGGCCATCAGCGCGATGATACGTTCACGCTCACCACGCCACGCGTATAGCGACAGCAATGCCGCCACCCCACGCCACCGCTGCGATGCTGAGCGTGCAGCGGCCATGCGTTCCGCCGCTGGCTGGACGACGTCGCGCAGCCAGCGGTCCATGCGCTGGGAATCCTCCGCGTCCCACCAACTCTGGTTACGCAGCAGATCCGCCGCCTGCGGCACATAGACCGCCAGCATGTCGGACATCAAGAGATCCGCTTCTTCATCCTCCAGGCGCAATTCCATCGCCACACGGATGCGCGCCAACGCCGCGCGACCGGCGACCTCATCGTCGGTGAGGCGTGACCACAACGCCAACCCGACCATCGGTCGGCAGAGGTGATGGAGCAGGGAGCGCGCCCGTGAATGCAATTCCGTACGTGGGCCCTTGTAACGAGTGACGATGATGACGCGTTCCTCCGGCAATGGCTCGGCTTGGAATCTAGGGATCTCTTGTTGCAAATCGGCGAATGCGGAGGCAAACGGTTGACGCCCAGAAGCGATCGCGCTCTTGAGCGCCGCCATATGCTCAACGCTCACCAGCACGGGATTTGGCAGTGGCAAACGGGCGGTAGTAACCCGCTGACCTGCACCGACGAGTGACCAGACGCCATCGTCAAGTCGCTGATGGAGGACCAGTCCTTCGGCCACGTTGATCTCGCTCTGTCCATCGCGCACCAACACGGTGAAACGGGTGCCAACCACCCGCACGGTGGAATCCGGGCAGATGATCTCCAACGGTTGGTCTAGCGCGCGTTTGGCCGCAACCACCTCAACCGATCCGCTATCAAGCTTCAGGCGTTGACCTGCTGCCTGAAGACGGGTGAGCGTACTGCTTTGACCAAGGTCCAGACGAGTGCCGTCGCTCCAGGTCAACGTCGCGCTGCCGTTCGTGCCGATGGTCAGCGTGGTGCCGAATCCGAGTCGGTCGCCCGCAGCGGTCAGCGCCAAGGCGCCAAGGCGGACATCGCCAGCCACCGCCGAAACGGTTGGCGCCAACGAATCCGGTTGAGCAACCGGACGCAGGAAGAGCGGCGCCAGTAACGGCAAAACCAAGAGGATCACCAATGCCGCCGCGGCCAGGCTGCTCCAGCGCAGCACCAACGATATCCGACGGCGCTGATCGACGCGGGCGAACACCGCCTGCGCGGCGATCTCGCCACTCTGGGGGCGCCAGGAGTCAAGCATGCGCTGCGTACGTTTACCGATCGCCTGCGGGTCTGATGGACGCAGCGCGGTGCGGCAGATCACCTGATCACGCATGAGCGTGTGCAGGCGCTGGACTAACGCTGCGTCTGCTTCCAACAAGGCGCGCAATTCACTGGTCTCGCTCGCCGACAGTTCTTCGTCGAGGTACAGCTCGGCCAGTTCATAAAAACGCCGACTGTCGTTCACATCAGTGCTCATGTCGCCCCTGGCGTGCGCTCGGCACAGGTGCGCAGGTCGCGACGGACGGTGAAGATGATCTTGGCCACGCTGGCACGCGTCTGCTTGAACTGCTGGGCGAGAATGTTGAGCGGCACGTCCTCGACGAAACGCCGTTCGGCGATCAGGCGCATACGTGGTGAGAGTTTTTCCAGACAGCTGCGCAAGCGCGTGAGCAGATCGAGTTTGGCCTCGTCGTCAGATTCTTCCGGCTGCTGCAACGCCGCATCGGCCAAGAGCGCCTCGATGACGTCGCGATCGGTGCCCTGCAAGCGCGCACGCCGACTGAGTTCGCGACGCAGCAGGTTGCGCGCGATACCTTTGAGCCACCCAGCGAAGGTACCGCGTGGTTCGTAGTCACTGAGCTGCTGGAAGGCTGCGACCAAGGTCGCCTGCAGGATCTCGTCCATCAGCTCCGGCGTTGGCGCGTGAAAGGCGAGGAAACCGGCGAGCTGGGGATAGACCTCCACCACCACCCGGCTAAACGCCTGGCGGTCGCCACCCTGGGCTGACACTACCAAGGCGTCGAGCTGGCCGGGATCGAGGGGTGTGGTCATAGTCGTATCAGCACCATTGCCGCGACCCGGCGCGAGGATGCCAGATTTTTCACAAAGCCCTGGGACACAGGACCGTGGATCACGGTAGCTCAGTCGGTTCCGGAGTCGCTGCGCCCGTCCGGCGACGTACCCAGGCGGTGCCGGCGAAGGCCACGTACAAGGCGATGCCGAGTCCGACAGCGGCCGCCAGACGCAGCGCCGCCATGCCTGAGCCATGACCAGCCGGCTGCGGCCACCACCACAACAACATCATCACTCCCCCTGCCATCGCCACCGCGCCTAACAACGGCCGCCCCAGACCACGCCAGTCGATCAGCGCGCCCGTGCCACGACGATGGAGCAGCACCAGGTAGATACCGCAGCCGACGAAACTCGACACTGCAGTGGCGAGCGCGAGGCCGGCCTCCTGCATCCAGGTTTGCACCAGTACCAGATTCAGCGCGAGGTTGAGTGCCACCATGCCGAGGCTGATACGCATCGGCGTGCGTTGATCGCGGCGGGCGTGAAAGGCGCGCATGAGCAACTTCGACAACGAGATTGGCAGCAATGCCAAGGCCAACATCTGCGTCACCAGCACGGTGCGCTGGACCGAAGACTCATCGAACGATCCCGTCTGATAGATGGTGCGCACCAGCGGCTCGGCGGTGACCAGCAGACCAATGGCTGCCGGCAGCAACCAGAACGCCAACAGACGACACGCTGCACGTAAACCTTCGCCGGTGGCTTGCCAACTTTCCGCCGCGCGACTGGCGATCTCCGGATACGCCGCCGTGGTCACTCCATGGCCGATGAGCGCCATGGGAAATTGCAGCAGACGGTTGCCGAAGTAAAGAATCGCCACCGCACCACTGCCCGGCACAAAGATCAGGGCGATGACGCTGTCGAGGTAGGCATTGAGCTGGTACGCACCGCTGGCCAGCAGATTCGGCCCCGTCGCGCGCCGCAATTCTCGCACCGGTTCATCCGCGGCGGATATCACTGGCGGAATGCCACCCGTCGAACGCATGCAGATGAGCAACAGGGCGACCTGCAAAATGCCGGCGAGCAACACGGCATACGGCAACACCCATACTTCTTCCTCTGGACTGACGAACACCGTCGCGATCAGACATAAATTGAGAATCACTGGCGCGGCCGCAGCTGCCCAGAAATGCCGGCGACCGTTGAGGATGCCCGAGAGGATCGCCGCGACACAGATGAAGATGACGAACGGGATCTGCGGCAGCGCCATCGCGGCGATGATCACCGCGCGACCGCTCCCCCACCACAACAGGCCGGCGGCGACCAGATATCCGAACGCAGACAACACCGTGAGTCCGATCGCCAGACGCGTGACCACCGCGCCAGCGAAACGCTCGGCCGCCGCAGGATCCTTATCCTTCATCTGCACATAGCGCGGAATGAACGCCGCGGAGAGCGCCCCCTCACCGAAAAGGTTGCGCAGCAAGTTCGGCAGCGCGAAGGCCATGAGAAAACAATCGAGCAGCAGCGAGCCGCCCATGGCGCCTGCCCACAGGCGATCGCGCACCAGACCGAGGATACGGCTGATGAACGTCCAACCGCTGACGGTGAACACGCGCCGGGCGAGGTTCATGGGTGACGGAGCCTGGGGACGAAGACGACCATCGCAACGAGGATCATCGCAGTTCGCCAGTGGCAGTTGTTCGCCGATCACCTTGGTCCGACTCGGTAACCGCAAGACGCAGAGGTAAGAGGAGGGCCGCAGAGACGAAGCGGATGGATTGGGAAATTCCGGTGCGTGCCGGTGGTCGTCAGTGCGGGAAACCTGAGCGATTCCGCTCTGCGGCCCTCCTCTTACCTCTGCGCCTCTGCGGTTGGTTGTCCCGT
Source organism: Planctomycetota bacterium (assembly GCA_031426335.1). Classification (GTDB taxonomy): domain Bacteria; phylum Planctomycetota; class UBA11346; order UBA11346; family UBA11346; genus BOG-1363. The sequence continues at coordinate 8,924 of JANPLC010000189.1, read as the reverse complement.
CTTTCGTCAGATCCCGAGCGCGGCGCGTTGGGCGACCTGGATCTGCGCCAACGCCCCATCGGCAGCGTTCAGCAAGGCGTCGAGCTGGGAACGGGCGAACACCCCGTTTTCACCGGTACCTTGGACCTCGATGAAGTCGGAGCCACGCATGACCACGTTCATGTCGACGTCGGCCTTGCTGTCCTTGATGTAGTCGAGGTCGACCTCGATCTGACCGCCGACGATACCGACGCTGATGGCGGCGACCTGACCGAGCAGGTAGTGCGACGGGCCGGCCTTGCCCTGCTGGGTGGCCAGCACGGTCAGCGCATCGTAGAGCGCCACCCAGGCGCCGGTGATCGACGCGGTGCGGGTGCCGCCGTCGGCCTGGAGCACGTCGCAGTCGATGGCGATGGTGATCTCGCCGAGCTTATCGAGATCAACCGCCGCGCGCAGGCTGCGACCGATCAGGCGCTGGATCTCGACGCTACGCCCATCTTGCTTGGGACCATCGCGGCGCTTCCGTGGCGTGGTCGAGCCGGGCAGCATCGAGTACTCAGCCGTCAGCCAACCGCCGCCAGAACCACGACGAAAGGGTGGGACCTCTTTTTCGATCGACACGGTGCACAACACGCGGGTCTCACCGAAGGACACCAGGCATGAGCCGGCGGGATGTTTGACGTACTTGCGTTGGAAGCTGAGCGGACGGAGGGGCATCGGTACTTTTAGTTTGGGGTCAGGGGCGGAGTGGTGAGGCGAAAAATCAGGCGCGAGCAGCGGCGAGCACCGCAGTGGCATCGTTGGCCATCAGCAGGCGCAGGATTGCTTTTTGTGCGTGCATGCGGTTCTCGGCCTGATCGAAGATGATCGACCGCGGGTGTTCGACCGCGCTGTCAGTGATCTCTTCGTCGCGGTGCGCCGGCAGGCAGTGCATGATGCGCACGTCACCGCGCGCCTTGGCGATAAGGGTGTCGTTGATCTGGTAGCCGCGGAAGGCCTCCAGACGTTCGGCCTTTTCAGCCTCTTGGCCCATGCTGGTCCAGACATCGGAATAGAGCACGTGCGCGCCAGCGACGGCCTCGACCGGGTCGTGGACCTGGATGACCTGCTTGCCCCACGCCGATCCAAACGACGCGATGTCGGCCTGGGTGAAGGCGTAGTTCTTCGGACAGGCGAGCACCATCTGCGAGCCAGCGAGTACCGCCGCGCGGGCCAGGCTGCGCGCGACGTTGTTGGCGTCACCGATGAAGACCACACGCAGACCAGCGATGGTGCCGAGGTGCTCCTGGATGGTCAGGAAATCCGCCAACGCCTGGCAGGGATGACATTCATCAGACAGGCCGTTGATCACCGGCACGCTACCGTGCGCCGAGAGTTCGATGATCGACTGGTGTTTGAACACGCGGGCCATGATGCCCTGCACGTAACGACTGAGCACCCGCGCGACATCGCGCACCGGTTCGCGCACACCCATGCCGACTTCGTCACCACGCAGGAACAACGAACGGCCGCCGAGTTCGCTCATGGCGACTTCGAACGACAGGCGCGTGCGCAGGCTGGGTTTCTCGAAGATCATCGCCAGGGTTTTCCCCGTGAGCGCATGCTCCAGGATGCCCTGGGCGCGACGACGCTTGAGATACGTGGCTACTGCCAGCAGATCACGAAACTGTTCGGGAGTGAGATCGTTCAGACTGATAAAATGGGTGAGCATAGCGGCCTCCTGGCCGCAAATTGGACGATTGGAGGACGATGGTCAGGCGCGAGCGGCGCGAACCGTTTCGAGACGCAACTCGGTGCCGATGCCTTCGGCGGTGAAGATCTCCAGCAGCAACGCATGCGGCATGCTGGCCTCGATGATGTGGATCTTGCCGACGCCAGATTCCAACGCGGCAATGCAGCTCTCGACTTTGGGGATCATGCCGTCCTTGATCACACCTTCGGCAATGAGCTTGCGCACTTCGCGATCAGTCAGGCTGGAAATGCGCGTCGACGGATCCTTGGGATCGGTGAGCACACCCGGTACGTTGCTGAGAAAGACCAGCTTCGCCGCGCCCAGGCCACGAGCGACCGCCAGGGCTATGTCGTCGGCATTGGTGTTGAGGATCTGGCCGTCCGCCATCACCGACAGTGGCGGCACCACCGGGATGAGTCCACGGGTGGCGTAGCGCACCAGCCGTTCGCGGTCGATACTGATGGGACGACCGACAAAACCCAGCGCCGGATCGAGGATCTCGCCATTCACCGCCAAGTGCGGCGTACTGAGCTGGATGGCGGCTCCGCCCAAGGCGAAGATGCGGTCGTGGATATGTTCGTTGAGCTTGTCGACTTCGCGTTCGACGATGGCTACCGTGGCCGCGTCAGTGACGCGCCGACCCTGATTGAAGACCGCCTTGAGGCCGGCCGCTTCCATCGCGCGGGTGATCGATTTGCCGCCACCGTGCACCAGAATGGGATGGACGCCGACCTGTTCCAGCCACACCAGATCGGTGAGCAGGGAATCGAGCACCGCGGGGTTCTCAATCGGCTCGCCGCCGAGTTTCACCACCATGAACTGGTTGTGGAACCGCTTGAGAAAAGGCAGCGCCTCGATCAGCACTTTCGCTTTGCGCGTCGCCTCGTCGACCACCACAGGAAACCTCCGCGGCACCGACGCCGCACTCTTCTGACTCGTCTGAAAAGCCGGCGTAAAATCCGCCGGAAAAAGCAAGGCGCGGACTATAGGGGCATCAACCGCTTGTCGAGAGCCGAGGGGAAGAGCCTACGGCACGGGCTTGAACTCAGCCCAACCGCACCTGGCTGAACAACCACTGATGCAACGCCGGACCCCAGATCAGGGCCAATACCGCTCCGATCGCCAACCACGGACCGAAGGGGATCTCGCGTCGGCTGGCCAATAGGCGCATCGGCAGCCCCACCACGGTGCCGACCATGGCGGCGAAGAAGAACGCGTAGAGCACACCCACCGGGCCAAGGAACGCACCGATCGGGGCGAGAAACTTTACATCGCCGAAGCCCATGGCGTTGCGACGGAAGGCGATCGTGCCGATCAACCCGACGAGGTAGAGCGACAGCCAACCGACCAAACTGCCGAACAGCGCCAAGGCCCCATGACCGGCGCACAACCGCCACCAACTGCCCACGTCGCCACCCGGTTGCCACCACACCAGGGCGAGGATCGCCAGGCTTGGCACCAGGGTCGCACCCATGAACCACCACACGCCGATGCGGAACCCCCGATGGTCGGCCTCGCTCCAGCGCTGCTCCGGTGGACAGAAACGGCTGTAGATCACTTTGGCCAAGGGCAACGACAGGGCCAACACCAACAGCACGCCCGTGACCACGGCGATGAGACTCCAGACGAAGGTCGCCGTCGTCGGCGCGACGTCACCGAGGATGTTCCGCTGACTCAGCCACGACGTCGGATCGAACAGCAGGCGATGACCAAGCACCGAACCGGTGCCGAGCGCCAAGAGCGGAGAAGCCAACTGGAACGGCTTGGTCAACTCATCGGGGATGATGGTGTGTTCCAGATCGATGAATGATGACACGATCAGCAGGTAGGCGAGCGAGAGGATCACCGCGGCGGCGATCGCGCGCGCGATGCCCTCCGCCACGCCCAGCGACAACAGCCACGGTGCCGGAGCGGCAGGATCGTTGAACGCCCACCACATCACCAGGGCGCTGATGGCTCCGACTAGGACCTCCATCAGCAGGTAACGAATGCTGAAGGATGCATCGCACCAGCGGCAACGTCCGCGCAGAATCAGGTAGCTGATGACCGGTAGGTTGTCGTACCACTGCACGTGCGTACCGCAGGAATAACAACGGCTCGGTGGCAGGACCACGCTCTCGTTGCGCGGCAGCCGATGGATGCAGACGTTGAGGAACGAGCCGATGAAGGCGCCGAACAAAAAGCCAAGCGCAGCAGACAGCATCGCAGGGGTTGTCCGCTGATCACTGCTGGCGTCAATCGCAGGGGCGGCATCTTCGACGCAACGTCCCATGAGCAGCACGGCAGACAACGACCGCTCCCACTGGGAAACCCTGTGGCACGACACCCTGTGGGAACTGGCCACGGGCGGAAGCTGGTTGCCCCTGCGAACCACCACCCAGGTGCCACTGGTCGTGGTAACGGCGTGGAATCCCGGCAGCCAGCGGCTTCCGGACGCGGTGAACACCGCGCGGGATGCCGTGTTGCAGGCTGAGATCCAGGCCCTCGGCTGCCATTATGTACGCGCCCGTGGACGCAGCCCTGATGGTCAGTGGTGCGAGGAAGGCTGGCAATTTCCCCACCTTCCGTCACGCACACACTGGCTGCTGCAGCGCTACGGACAGCTTGCCGGTCTGGTCACCGATGCGAGAGGAGCCCACTATTGTTGGAGTGAATGCTGGAGCGGGCTTCTTCCGGCCAGATGAAGACCTGCCGGGCGATGACCCGCGCGCGTTCGGGCAAGCCGGCAATGTCGCCGACGCGGATCTTTTGCCAGTGCTGGTCACGAGTCTTCACACCGACACCGGGCAGGGCATCGGCCATCCACGCCTGGCTCTCGGCGTGAAAAATCCGCCGCGGCTCTGTTGGCTGAGGCGCTGTTCGCAGGCTCCCAAAACCGATCAGGATCATCGCTATCACTACCATCACCCACCCGCGATTATCGACTTCAGTCGATCCGACGTCCGCAATCAACGCGGGCGCGGATGGTAGTAAACCGGATTCCATTCTCAGCCAACCCGCTTGAGATGGGCGAAGCGGTCCTTGTGGCCAAGGTCCTGGATGATGTCGACCTGAAAGCCTGCGGCGGCACCAAGCGCGCGTATCCCAGCCCCCTGCTGCCAGCCATGCTCAAGAATGGCCTGCCCCTGAGGCGCGAGCAGGCGCGGCAGATCGCGTATCAATTCAGTGATCAGATCGAGTCCATCGGCACCCGAGAACAGTGCGGCTTGCGGCTCGAACGCGAGTTCGGGATCGCACTGCGCACGTTCCTGTTCACCGATGTAGGGAAGGTTGGCCAACACCAGATCGAATGGACCGGACAGCTCATGGCCCAGGTGTCCAAGGCGCCAATCAACCGCAACCACAGCGCGCTCTCCATTGGCGCGCGCGTAGGCCAAGGCCTCGGCGCTCGCATCGGTCGCCATCACCGTCCACTGCGGGCGGGCGCGCTTGACGCTCAGCGCGATCGCGCCGGATCCAGTACCAACGTCCAGCACGCGCAGGCTCGTTTCCGCGACGCCGCACGTGAGAGCGAACTCCACCAGTTCCTCGGTTTCCGGTCGCGGCACCAGCACGCCTGGGCCGACCGCCAACGTCAGTTCCCCGAACGACTGTGTACCCAGCACATAGGCCAACGGCTCGCGCCGACCACGCCGCTGCACCAGCACACGCAGGCGCGTGACATCTGCTTCCTCCAGCGGCATATCGAAGCGAGTGTAGAGCTCCATGCGGCTGAGCTTCAGTGTCTCAGCGAAGATCCATTCGGTCTCCCGCCGCGCATTGGTGATCCCGTGATTGGCCAGGTAATCCGTGCTGCGACGCACCAAATCCATCAAGGTCGGCAGCGACATGGGTGGAACCCTAGTGTGACGGTGCCCTCAAGCCATCCATCCACTCCCCTACGGACAAACGCGCAGAATCCCGTTTCCGATCCCCCGCCCATGGATTGACAAACCAGTGCGCTCCACAAGCTCCGCCACCCACAGTTACGCTCCTATCGTCTAGAGGCCTAGGACAGCTGGTTCTCAGCCAGCGAACAACGGTTCGAATCCGTTTAGGAGTACCAAAAGCAAACACCCGCGGAGCAATCCGCGGGTGTTTGCTTTGGTACGAGCGGTACGAGCCGCGATCAGTTTTCGCGACGACGGAAAGCGAGAAGCGCAAAAAGCCCAAGACCGGCCAAGGTGGCGAGGCCTGAGCCAAGCCCGCATCCGCCACCTGAAGCTCCGCTGCTGATCGAACCTGGAGTTGGCTTGTTACTCTGTGGCGCATCCGAGGCGAGGATGCCCAAGGAAGCCGTGTTGGTACCGATAGTGTAGGTCGTCGACGGGGTGATCGTCACGGCCACAGTTGCCGCAGTTCCCGCAGGCGTGTCGATCGGATTGATCGACAGGGTCTGGCTGACATTTCCCGATGGGATGGTTACCGAGGTTCCCCCGGTAAAATCCGTATTGCGGACGGCCGTGCCAGAGTAGGTGAAATTGACCACCACTGCTTGGCTGAGGGCCGCTCCGGCGTACGAGAACACGAAGGACCCCGGCGTAGAGGGACGGGCAGCGTCGCCCACTCTTGCAACTGAGATAGTGGGTTCATCGTCATCGACCGTGACCGATGCGGTCGACGGAGCGCCAACCAAGTAGCTTTGACCATCGACCACCTGCAGTTGGACAATCTGGTCGCCATCGGCCAGGAAGTTATTGATCGGACGAACGCCCACCGTTGTGGAGTTTTGATTGGCTGGGATGACCACTTGAATCTGGTCATTCGTAACCGGAATCAGAACATTGGTCGGACTCATAAACTCGTAGCGGGAACCAAACACGGCAGTACCAGAAATATCGAGCGTGATTCCGACCGCCCCAGTCTGACTGGCATTACGCGTGATGCTGACCCTGAACTGCCCATTCACTGGAGCCGTTGCGCTTTCATTTGCTGAGGGAATGGATGCCGCAATGGAGACTGCACCGATGCTGTTGGAAATGTCCATCGTGGCGGACGGGTTCACGCCTGATGACGTGGAACCGGACAGTTTATAATCAAAGGTAGGGATCAGGGTGAGCGTCACCGATGTCGGCCCTCGGTCGATCGGGTCTACCTGGATCAGGGCTTGGGTCTGTCCAGCAACGAAAGTGACTGACGGCAGAATCGTTTCGACATAGTCGTCATCGATTAAAGGTCCTGGACTGATTGCGAACGTATCGTCCACCAAGTAGGGCACGGTAATGGCGCGCGAGAATGGCTGCGACAGAGTGAGCTGGAAGAATCCAGTTTGGCTCGGCAATCCAGCATTGGACTGCACGTTAATGGACGTCGTGACATCACGATCAGCGATGATGATCGAACTTTCTTGCGGGGTTAGGATCTCGTAGTCCTCATCCGCGATCATGCGCATGCGCACTTCCTCGGATCCTTCAGCACCATCGCCATTGGAGCTCGGTGAAACGGAGATTTCGACCTTGGTAGATTCTTGGGGAATGAGCACTTGTAGGACACCACCGGAGATTGTGGCGGCGATATGAGTGGTCAGGAGTGGGCTGCCGCCGGTATCAACCTCCAACCCATTACCAGATCCCTCACCTTCGTAGCGACGGAAGGTTACCTCACCTGACGCTCCAGCTGGGCTATTGGACAGTGCCGGAGTCACCGCTGTCACCACATAGAAGCCCTCATGGTCATCCAACTGGAAGACATCACCTTCAAACAGACCGCCAGAACCGAAATCAACCTTGATGGTGTTGCTGCCTGCTGGGTAGACATGATCGACCACGTCGGGAAAATCGGTCGTCCCCCCGCCGGAGCCTGACAGCACGTTAATTTGAGTGCCATTGGGCAGGTTCGCCACCAAGGGGAATCCGACTTCACTGCGCAACGGTACGCCCGTTGCCGCCGCAGCGAACGATGTCGTTACCGTCAGCGACGTATCTGAAGCAATCGACAAGATTTCTTTCCGCTCATTGTTGACCACGATGAAGTTACCCACTGCCAACTGGCTGGAAAACAGACTGCTAGTGCCCGTTATCGTGGATGATCCGATCGCGACCGCGACCGTCCCTGCTCGCGTAACCAATTGCCCGAGCACGATCCCATTATTTCCCGAGGTCAACACTGGGTAGACTTGCGCATGGTTGTTGAAGCGGATCGTGCTACCCGCAGCAATACCCAAGCCATCACCGGAAATATCAATTTGAGTTTCACCTGCCAAGTGGGCGATGAGGGTGTAACCAAGGCCGGTACCGAGAATGTTCACCTTGTCATAGCCGATACGACTGCGCTCTTCCGTCGCTCCACCGCTATCATTGCCACAGATCTTGAAATGGACCTGATAATCAGCACCGAGCTGGGCGATCGGCCTAGTCCCTCCGCTCGTCACGAACTGAACAGCAAGGTTACGGGTGAACTCACTCCCTGGCGCAAACTCATCGAAACGCACGCGCATCACCGCGCGACGCTGGACGAACGGATCACTAACCAGACCGAAGAGGGCGGAATCTTCATCGGCGATGGGGTCCGGTACCTGGATGCGCGCACGGTGATCATTATCGGCAATGGTTGCGCTCATCGAAGACGGCGCACCAATCACATAGGTCAACCCGATCGGCTTGACCGTGAACACCGCCGACTCGCGCGCCTCCACCAAACCATCGTCAACCGGAGTGATGGTGATCAGTCGCTCGTTCTCCCCATCCAGAAAAGACACCAGCGTGGTTCTCGGGTCCGTCACTGGATCCGATGGGTCCGGGGTAAGGAAGCTCGGGTCGACCACACCCCCAACTGCGTAATCGACGATCAGCGTTGCGGTGCTGTCCCCGTTGAGGGAGAGCCGCACGTCCAGGGCTCCGATTGAACTGGTGCGGACCAATTTCAGGATCGCAGGCACCGAGCCCGACTCCTTGCCCACCGGAGCAACTGGTAGCAGAAAGACTTCGACCGCCGAAGCCATGGTGCCAACCGCCAGCAAGAGCATGGCAAATCCGGCTCGGACCACGAAGCCCGAACGGCAACAGCCATTCTTCACGGAGGTTGTGATGGCGCTGAGCATAGATGGTCCTCTGCGAAATGTTCCGCTGCAACGATGGAAGAAAATCAGAAGCGGTAACCAGCAACACCGGCAATGCCGAGACCCGAACGGGTGAGTTGCATCTCCGAGGAGAAACCGCCCGGAAAGTCCATGTCCACTTGTGACGTACTGTAGGCGTAGGACACATTAAAACCGTAGATGAACCGCTGTTCGGTG
>JANPLC010000188.1:0-10544 GCA_031426335.1 Planctomycetota bacterium | reverse complement strand
GTGGCCGGTGGGATTCACGGACCTCAGCGCAGTCCACAGGAAGGCTTCTATCAGCCAGTGCTCTTCCAGACCGAGCAGGTCCCAGCACCACGTTTCAGGGCGCCCTGGGCCTGCTTCGACACCGCTCGAGATGAGGGTGGCCTCGATGAGCCACTGGAATTGGCAACCGCGCGGCAGGGTTACCAACGCGGAACGTGAAATTCCGATGGCTGCGTACCACGTGGTGGACGGCAGCAGTCCACAGAAATGGAGGGCGTGCAGACCGCGATTTACCGCCGTCGCGGGCCAGTACCCGTGCTTTCGCGTCCACTGCTCACGCAGCTCTTCGAGGGTCCAGGGCAGCGGATCCCAATCGCGCATCAACCACATTATTTCTGCCATGATCGGTGCCATCGCCAGGACGTAGGACGCCACTGCGTCCCGATCGGCATCTGGCAATGGTGGAAGCATGAGCGGCATTCTGGGATAGATGCGACGCTGTTGGACAAACACTGCCCACGCTGATGGCGTCGCCGCCGGTCGAATCGAACGGGGCGAATGCGGTTGGTTGCGCTTCTGGTTTTGCATGTGGTCTTCCTGACTTCCCTATACAGCACAGCGATCACTGCCATGCGGCATGTACCCAATACGTCTAGCCAGCGGCAAGCGTCATCATTGGAATCTCCGCGAGTCACCCTTCACCGAGAAGGGCGTCGCCCGTAGCAAACCGTAGCTATCGAGAGCACCTATCAACTCGCCATCAACGCTCGCAACCAGCCAATGGGGATAGTTCCTGGACAACAAGTACGGTGCATCCCCGGCCATGACACTGCGAACGTCGGAAGAGAACCGCTCGACCATGACCGCCCCAACAGCCACAGTGGTGACGGGAGTCCCTGGGATGAGAGTTTCCAATTGCGGCGCATTGCGCGGAGCCGCTACGTACACGTTGTAGAGCAGCTCATTCAGCACCGAGCGCCCGCACAGTTCGTCACCGAGCCACGACAGGGTGATAACCATCGGTCGGCCGTCGACATCAATGTCGCTGGTAACGGCCATGCCAAAGGCGGAGGTCCCATGGGTATGGAATGTCACAGCACAGCGTTGATGCAGGAGGTCGAGGAGGCGCCGTTTAACAAGGTCATATGGTGTCGGTTGCCAGCGAGTCTCTCCTGACGGTTGCTGGGAGGATGTAAGCGTTTTGCGCATGCTTCCCCCAAAGAGGTAGGTCTTCACAGGCAACAAGGTGCGACGTCAAGGTGTGACCGGCGACACGGGCTTGGTTCCGCGTGCACGATGAAACAAACCAATCAGATTTGGCATCGTGCGGTAAACGGCTTGTGACGGATCGCCTCGCTGCGCATGGTCCGCGAACGACGATGCTCCGCTATAATCGCTCTTGAGGGCAGCAATCACCCCAAGGTTCCAGTTGGCAGCGGCAGCATCCTCCTTCTGGAACTCTCCCAGAGCAGGATTGCTAGCCACCGTCGTCAGGGCGCGTTCCGCTGCAGCTATATCAGGGTGCTGGAACCGCTTCGGGTCTGAGACATCTCCGAGGGAATCCCACATCCGATTGAGGTCGGCCCATGCCTGGACCCACCGCGGATCGTCACTGCTCGAACGCGCGAAATGAAGGTCGACACGCGTTGAACCGCCACGCCAGGCTCGTTGCAGCGATGACAGCGCCGCCGTGACGGCCTCGTCGAGTGCTTGGTTCATGAGTGCGTTATAGAGTTGCGACCGGTCATTAATCCAGGCCGACTCAATCTCCGGCTTGGAGCCATAACCAAGCCGTGCGGAAAGAGTTGGTCGCAGTTCGGTGTCGTTTATTCCCATCACGGCGCCGAAGCCGTAGCTGCTCGGCAGCAATCCCCACCCGGAGCCAATAATGACCTCCTTCTCCCGCGTGGTATCATAAATAGTCACGCTGACCGTGCCTCCGCTGCCACCACGGAGCTTCAGCGTGCCGGTGTACGTTTTGTGGGTCGCCCAGAGATCTGGATTGACGAGTGAAACCACGACCCGTACGTGGCCGCGATTGTTTGGATCAGGTCGCAACTCCTCGTTCTCGAGAAAAGCCATGAGCCGCTGGCGCTGTGCTGCCGGTACCAGGGCTGAAGGACTGATCACCAAGGGAGCCTGCGCCATTCCCTCGAGTTTATTCGGGACGCTGACCGACCCTGCGGCCAATGTGTAGGTCATTAGTGTTGCAGGTTTGGGATTCGTGGCGGGAGCGGTGATCGTGATCCAGTACGGCGGCGTGCTGATGCGTGGACCGCAACCGGTCAGCAGGATGGCGACCAATAGGAGAGAAATGGTCAGCACTGCTCGCAGGTCATTATGTCGAATGGTCATATCGCCTCGGTCGATCATTTGGGTTTATCGGCGGATGCACCGGCAATCTGCCGAGCGCATTCCATGTATTGGGACTCGGTCAGCACGCCGGAAGCGCGTTGACGATCCAACTCGCCGATCTGCCGGATCTTCTCAGGCCCGAGTGCCTCGGCAGTGGCTCGGTAGTTCGTCTCTCGTACGCGCGACCATGAGTTTATCGGCGACCAGAGGATGCTCACCGGCCACAGGACAAAGTCGGTTACTCCTAGCACGATCCATTGATCACTATAAATCGACCCCAGGGCGAACGGGGCGAAGCCGAGTCCGATGGCAGTTCCGGGGCTCTTCTTTTCGACCACTACCTCCGCACGAGCCAAGGCGCTGTAATCGGATTTCTCCTGGTCGGTGAGGCGCCGCGGCATGCCGCAGCCAGTCAGTGCGAGTGAGCAGAGTACGCACATTGATATGAGCCGTAGGTGGGTCATGGCGGAGATCCTTGGGGATGGGCGTGGGCGCGCTGGCATCGGCAAACGCACGCACGATTGTGGTAATAAAAAACCTCAAATAGAGGTATAAGGCAATGTGGCTCAAGAGCATGTAGGTGCATATGCTTCGCGACGTGAAAGTCTTTAGCGGTCCAACCAGCGCGTTCGGAGCACTGCTCCTCGAACACTGCAAACGCCTCGGCGTCTCACCGACGGAACTTGGCCAGCGTGCCGGTTTCTCGGGCAACTCACGGGTAATCTACGCCATGCGACCGCGCGAAGGAGGGACGCGCTCCGCGCTCCTTCGTGAGGAAGAGTTGCAGCGTCTAGCCCAGACATTGCAATTGTCGGCAGCGGATTCCGCCGCCTTGGTTCTCGCCGGATTACTGGAAGGTTGTCCACCACGCATCCGCTCCTACCTGCAACGACTTGAGCGCGAAAATGCGCTGCTGCGGGATGGTCGTCGCTCGCGCGGATAGCTGGCACTATCCGCCCGCGGGAGCCAACGGGCGGGTGCCATGCCGTAGTCCGTTCAAATGCAATAAACCTCATAATGAGGTATACGACTAACAGGGTCGTCGCGACTTGGCAAGCCTAAGCTGGCATCGTGTCGAAATGCACGACCGAGCTGCCACTGTAGGATCGGCGATTGCGGAAGGCCGCCATCGAAAAAGCGCAATCACTTTGAGACAGGAAAATCGGCCATAATTCTCGTGGTCCACATGTTCGCCGACCGTCTGAGTCCTCATGGCAGGCCCGATCTTAGACCATGACAGATAAGAGCCTGCATCGAGGCATTGTCTTCTCGCACGGATGACCAGGGACCAGAGGCGAGAAATTACGTCCCAATTGTTTATCGCAGGCCATCCGGTGTGCATTCTTCGCGAATGAGGGGACACCATGCTGCAGTACCTCGAATATTGGCATTGCCACTCCTCACTCTACTGTGTCGGAATGCCGTGGACCTATCTGGTCGACCAAACGCTTGATGGGATCCGGCTGCGCGTTTCCGCCACGGACACCGGGTTTGTCGTCACAAAGGTAGCTCCTGGGGAACGGGGACAATCTTTACGAATCACGCGGAACAGTTTTGCACCACATGAGCGCGAACAGGTTGGGCACCACTGCGTCGCCGAGGCACTTGCGATCGGCGAATCAGCGACGCTCGCACTCCGACAGGTCGCTCGGTTAACAGCCAGACATGCATGGGCGGCCAAGGCAACCATGCGTCCAGGGTGCCGAGCCATTCGCCAGTTCGAACGAGATGCCATTACGAAAACTGAGATCTACCTGCGCTTGGGTCGAGATCTGGCCCAGGCATGCGCACACCTTGAGCAGGCACTCGATCAGGCGGGTTTTCCTACGGGTGAGCGCCTACTACCCATATGGATTGAGCAGCTGTTCGAGGGAAGCACCTCGCGCGCTTAGGCTGAAGGGGTGCCCGAAATCAACTGACAGGATTTCAGGGCGCGCTGAACGACATCCTGGGTATACCGCTGTTCATCATCATCACGGCGGTGCCTGACCAAATGCACGGACGCCGACAACTTATCGACAAGTTCGTCCTTCACACTGTGAAGCCGCCCCTCGTTGCTCGCAATAGTCGCTAGTGCTTGCTCAATGACGACCAGCGGAGGGCTCCGAACGTCGGTCAACAAGAGCGCAAAATATGCTTCACTGGGGCGAGCTTGGATCTCAATCCAATACCCGGTCGACGTCGCTGAACGCAGTTGCAAGACGAGCGCACCGCGCGGAATGCCGATGGCGATATTACCGTCTCGACGATTTTCGCGCCGGATGGTCCACCATCCATGTGCCTCCGACACACTCGCCGGGCGTCGAAAAATCCAACAAGGCCACCCATGAACGGGGCGGCCACGACCAGCAGGAGGCGGGACCACCGTCATCGAAACGCTTGGAACCTGCCGCAGCAGCTCCACCAAATGAAAGAAGTCGGTTCGGTGGGGCTGGCCAGACCCGCTGGCAGTTCCCAGCTCTGGGTTGCCGCCCTGGGCACCCGGTCGTCCTGCGGAGGCAACTTTTCCGATCCCCGTGCGTCTTATGGGAAGGTATTTGGATCGTGGCTGTGCCTTGGGAGGTGAAGGGATGCGGATCACCGGTGGAACTGCCCACACCGCTGGGTCATCGATGCGGCTTTCCAGAGATCCCAGGGTCGGATTCCCATCGGTCATGCTCGTGTGCAGCAGGGATTCTGTCGCCAACCGTGAACTTGGCGGGATGCGGGACACCGAAATTGGGTTCTCTTGGTCATCATCAGTCCGCTGCGGGCGATCCACATAGATGGGCCCCAATGGTTTTGCAGGAGTGCAGGCAACAATGCATGCAACCAGCACGCGTGCGTGCACCCCCGTGGTTACGGTCCAGCCACGAACGGTTAGCTGTACGGGATCGTGAGCCGTGGCCTCAACCGGCAGGCGCGCGGAAACGAAGGCTACTGGACTTGAAGCTGTCCGGTCGAAGTCGATGACCAGGGATGCATGAACCTCATTCGCGCACCGCTGGCCAAATTCGGTTACCGAAAAGATAGCTGCCGGATATCCGAGCCAGGCTGGGCGACCAGCCGGCAAGGTGACGCGGATGCCCCCAGTGTGCATTTCTGTTCCTGAAACCTCACGACGGTCTTCAACGCCATGCAATACCCGCTCCCACGTCAGATCCCATGGACCTTCCACCATCGCTCTGATCCACTCGGAATTGACCGCATAGAAGCGTCGCAGGATTTCGGTGCGGGGAAGTAAGAAGAGCTGATGTGGAGTGGATATCGCAAGTAGGCGTGAGGCCATGTATCTGGAGAGCGGAATCCGGTATTCACTCGGATATAGTGTGCCTCGTTTCGAATCAAAGTTGGCATGGGCTGTCCTCGGGTCGCCAACCGTGGGCATCGCCTCCAGTGCTACATCATCAGGCCGAGTCAAATTGATTCGGAATTCTTCCATCTGAAGGCTGCCGATGAGACGGCCCTGAAACACCACGTCGCCGATGCGCAGGAATGGGAGCAGCCCAATCAGAACAACCGCTCGCTCGAATCCATCGTGCTCGTTGGTACTCGCCAACCAGGTGCGCACCTGATCCGGTGGCAAGGCAAGCACATGGTCCACGTCTAATCCTGGGGGTCCTGTGCGCAGCAGGACCTCGATGATAGGCGTCGTCGCTTCTGACTGGGGCCACTGGATGCGGTCGACCCACGCAATGACACGAACGACGTCGTCGGATGGAAAGGTATCGATGATCATGCGTGCCGGACCAGATAATTCTGGGGCCCAGCCTAGGTGTGGCTGTTCGTTGTCCACTGCTGCGAGGACAGCGAGTGCAGGCTTCTGCAGCGCTGCCAGATCAGCCCCTTGCTGGACAAGCGATCCTCAAAATGTCGTTGAGGAGCCGACAATTCGGCTACCAAGATGAGATCACCCTTGAAATCGGCCACTCCCTGTCCCTGGCTGGGTTAAGAAACGCTTTCGTGCCGGCGTCCAGATCACCACGCCGCGTGGCTTGCGCCGTGTGAGCGTTGGCAGGCTACGGCGCTGAGGAGAGCGGAACTTCGTGCCATGGTCGCGGAGCGTCGTCAGATGAGTCGAAGATCAGCGCACAACTGCCGCAACACAAACTTCGCGAGCACTTCATAGAGATGATCTGCCTCAGCGACCTTTGGCAGTGGCGAAAATAGATGGTTGAAATCAATAGCGAGGTTGGCAGGGTGGCCGCGCCGATCCGGCACTCTGCATTCTTTCGTCCACCTTGCTCTGAATTACGACAGGTACAGCTCATGGCCGCCAAGCCCATCCTCCTCTCAGCCACTGTGGTAGCGGCACTTGGTCTCGTCGGCTGGCTGGCGTTCCGCTCTGGTGCTGAAGTGCCGGTATCCACCGAGGCGATGCAGCCAAAGCCGCGGGCCACGGCGGCGGCAGCGTCTTCAAACACGGTCACGCCAGCTCCGACTGCCACGCAGTCCGGTCCTCCGACAGTCCGCCCCGACACCAATGCCAACGTGGCTTCCGTCGCCGAAGCCGCGCGCACGGGCAAGTTCCCCGAGCGTCTGTCGCCGATGATCGCACCAAAACCCTTCAATGCAGCGGCATTTGCCGCGAATCCACAAGCCTACCTCGACATCGTCGAGCCAGGTCGCGTCTTCCAAACGGCCGCCCCTGGGCTGGACGTCCCGGTGCTGCGCTCAAAGGCCAACGCGAGCTTCGAGATCCCAACCGGTAGCTCGTGCACGCTGGCAACGATCACCGCGCCACACGCCCCGGTGACGTTCGTTACGCTCGATTTGGGTACCTTTCCAAACTCCCTGACTGCCATCACCGTCCAGGCTAATGCCGATGGTGAAGCGAGCACGGTCTACACGGCTACCGGCGGCGTCATCGCCGACGCCCACATCATGGCCGGATCGCCGATGGCCTCCGGCCAAGTAAAATTTCACGTCTTCGTTACGAATGCCAATCCAGTAGCACAGCGCTGATGCACCCACGCATCCTACAGACGCCATAACCACTCGAGGTCTCCCATGAACGCTCGTGTTACACCGCTTCGTCCTGTTCGCCGTCTCATTGCCGGGACGCTGCTTGTCTTAGGCACGACAGCCATGGGGCATGCCGCGGTGTCAGGCTCAAGCGCCAACCAACGGTATACTGATTGTAGCAACAAGAGTACCTATGAATGCTGTGTCGACAAATTCTCTTCGAGCGCGTGCACCAAAAAGAATCCATCGGATAAATCTCTTATCGACAATACCGCGATGGCGTATTTCCACTTGGCGGACGATTATCAGGCCATGCTCCCGGCACAGCAGAATGAAGGGGGATGTGCTCCCTGCGGTGGAGCAACCGAGGGCCTACCCGGTGGCCTACCCTCCCTTGAGCTAAAACGTATCCATCAGTACCGCTGGCTGTCGAATCGCAGCAGCTTCGGGCCAGGCGTCTACAGCAATTACGATGTATCCCTCGAACTCTCGACGGTTGGACAGTCGTGGACCAATTCTGGCAAGAAGAGCGTGCGTGTTATTGATCCCGCTACCGGCATGTTCTCGCGCAACACCTACGATCACGACTGGGCCCAGGCCGATTTCACCACCACCCCAGTTCTAACGCGTGTCGATTCCACCGTTGACTTCGATTGGGGAACCGGGTCGCCAGGCACCGGCGTTCCCACAGATGGTTTCGCCGCTCGCTGGTCCGGCACCGTCATCCCGACCGCCACGCAGGCGTATACGTTTTACACATCGACCGATGACGGCATTCGCCTGTGGGTGAATGGCACGCTCATTATTGACAAGTGGAACCATCAATCTGCGACGGAGCACACCAGCACGCCGGTCGCACTAACCTCAGGCGTCCCCGTCTCCATCCGTCTTGAGATGTACGAACAAGGGGGCGATTCCTCTGCCAAGCTCTCATGGTCGAGTGCATCTACGACCAAAGCGATTATCCCCAGCAGCGCCCTGCGTACCGCCGCCAGCGCCCCCGGTCTTGATGCCATTTTCGTAACGTCCTACGGGGCGACGGATGGCATCTACCACGATAACGATCCCTACGGCGACCGGAGCAACCGTGCGCTGGGGGAGATCCGCCTCCTCAATGGGAGCGGAGTGCTCACCACCGATCACGCGCAAGCTGCCACAGCGGTCCTAAAAACCATCGACGGCGAGGCGCTGACCTTCCAAATATTCCGCACGACGACGGACGCCAATACCACCGAGCGCGTGGCGCGACTCATCAGCAAAATAGACCGCAACGGCAATGGCATCACCTTCAGCTATGTCTATCCAATCACCACCGATCCCGCGCAGGCGGGCGGTGACCTTCAGAAGCTCTGGATGCTCGACGACGTCACTGATGCCTACGGCCGGGTAGCGAGCTACACCTACAAGAGTACCCAGGCGTTCGGTCGCTGGGTGGTTGAGCGCATTGATCTGCCCAACGGTCAGCATCTTGACTATGCCTATGGCAACAGCGGCGTTTCTGGCGCAGGCGAATCGACCATCATGGGCCTCTCCCAGATCACCCATCCCGACGGCACGACCAGCACCTTCAGCACCTCCATCAGCAGCGTGAGCCAGTGTCAGGTCATTCAGATCAATGACGCGGCTGCGAAAGCGACCAGCCGAAACAAAAGTGTCCATCTCACCCTATCATCCTGGACGGATCCGATCACCAGCGTGGTCAGCGGCCAACCGTTCGGACGTGTCCGCATGGTGGTGGACGGCACGGGAGACATCTCGTGGCTGGGCAGACTGTGGACCCAAGGCAACGGAACCCGGTCCTACCTCATCTACATGGGCGGAAATGATCTGACCCGGTACGACTTCTCGAGCTCCTATGACGGACGCGTTAGAAGCATCCATCAGGCGAAGAGCTGGGATTTCGCGAACGACCCATCCACTTACGATTGGGAGGTCATTCACAAGGACACCAAGTACGACACGTGGTACCGCAGGACCGAAGAGAAGGACACGCTGGATCGCGTGACCGCCTATACGGTCGATGCCGTCACGGGCGTCACCCTCGGCACCCTCTACCCGGATACCTCGACCAGCAGCTCGACCTACACGGCGATCCGTCAGCCGCTGCTGGTGACGGATCGCCTGAACCGGGTGACCAAGCATGAATACTCGACGGATGGCAAGAGCAACCTGTTGAAGAAGTTCGCGGCATTCGGCACCGTTGACGAGTCCAAGTGGGAGTATGCCTACAACAGCCGCGGTCAGGTGACCTTTGCCTACGACGCGAACTACTCCTCAGGTAACCAGCACGTCACGCAGTATGCTTATAACACCGCCGGCTACCTGATCTCGATCATCGAGCCAGCAGATGGCACCTCAGGGGCCGAGGCCGACCGAGCCACGACCTTCTTCGAATATGATGGTGGCGCCGGCAGTGGGCCCGGCTTGCTGACCAAAGTATCGTACGCCAAGAGCGTCGGAGGCGCGATCGTACGCAGCGTGCGTTACGAGTACGATGACCGCAATCGCGTGGAAAAAGTCCTCTACGACGACAACAGCTACGAAGAGACCATCTATTGGACGACTGCGGGTAAAGCGAACCTGGTCAAATCTCGCCGCGATCGCAACGGCAACATCACGACATTCGATTATGATGGCCACGGCCGTCTGACGACCAAGGTCGAAGCGTCCAACGACCCCGCGGTGGCCGCTACGACCACCTTCACCTACTTGGCGGGCACCAATGATAAGATCGTGACCCAGGTGGCCATCGGTGAGACTACGACGACCGGCTATGACTTCCAAAACCGCGTCGTTACCCGCAGCGTCACCCCCCGATCCGGCACCACCCTGACCACAACGACGTCATACGATAGTTCCCAGCGCGTTGCCTGGATCCAGGACCCGTACGGTCGCAAGACCTACGTGGTCTACGACGTGAACAACCGCGTGATTCGCACCGTGCGCGAGACCATCGCCGGCGCTATCGCTGGCGGAACCAATTTGGCTACGCTGAACCGTGACCAGAGCGCGAATGCCGGCTACCTCATCACCGAGAGCACGTACGACGCCGAGGGTCAGCGATTGACCTCCATCGACGGTCGCGGAATCACGCAGAAGTTCACCTACGACAAGCAGGGTCGTCTGGTCGAAGATGTGCAAGCATTCGCGACTCCCTCAGGCGGTCCCGCCGCCCTGGGCTACAAAACGGTCTACGAATACGACGACCAGGGCAACCGCACGCTGATCAAGCACCCGCGCAGCTTCACGGAATCGGCCAACTTCTG
>JANPLC010000187.1:0-8320 GCA_031426335.1 Planctomycetota bacterium | reverse complement strand
TTGCGTCAGGTCGATGCCCCGGCCCTGACCAAAACCAAGTTGACGGTAACCACCAGCCAGTTCCTGCCCAATGCCCGCCTGGTGTACCAGTGGCGGCAGTTGCAGGATGAACTGCATCCGCTCTCGGTGCGGATCGAGGAGAAGCGGGTCCGCTTCACCGCCCCCACCGAACGTCAAACTGAGATTATCCTCCCGGATGCTGGGGTTTACACGGTGAGCATCACGGTCACTGATCAAGTGAGTCAGCGCACATGGCGGCGAAATGCCTGGATCAACGTCTGGGAGAATCGCGCAAGTTACCTCGTCAACGGAAAGCCTGACCCTTTACTGAGCATCCCCGGCATCCTCCCTCCGGGGTCGGTGCGGCAGTTGTCCGCCGATCCAGGGCCCTTCGCCCATCCACGACTGCTCTGCACGCCTGCCGACTGGCCTGAGCTCCATGCGCGCTGTGTTGGTGGAAAGAGCCAAATCGCCAGCAAGGCGTTCGCGCAGTTGCAGGGCAGTTACAAGAAGTGGCGCGATCCACAGCATGCGCAGAACTTACAGCAGTACGCGTCTGATTTTGCAGCCGCTCAGAAGGCGAACATGGCCGTCATGTTTGGCATCAAGGGAGATAAGCCGCCCGGCACGGAGTGGGGAAATAAGGAGCGAGGACGCATTGGCGACCTCTTGCGGGGCGTCGTAGACGACATCAAAAATGCCGGTCTCGTCCACTGGCTGCGCATTGATCCCAGCATACCGTGGGAGCGAATCCCAAACGAGGATCAAGAGATCTGCCGCCGACTGGCGCGCGCTTTGGCAGGTTTCAGCAACCTGTACTTGGCCGCCTGCTGGGTCCCCGGCACGGACACGAACCCACGCGGGACTTTCAAGACCGAGTTCGTCGCATATCCGCGGAACTTCGAGGGGGATGGATGCCCCGGCTACGAGATCTGGCATCAACTCGCTCTATCGTACGACTTCATCTACCCCTGGATGACGCCCGACGAGCAGCGCGCCACCCGCAACTTGCTGACCGCGGCCGGGGTCGGGCGATTCACTTGGCGCACGGCTGGCAGCAAGAAAAACGGCGTCTTTACCGGCGGCTGGCAAGGAGTCAGCGGGGGCGGCGGCACGTTCAGTAATTTTGGCGAAGCGGTGGTCACCATGGGAATGGTCGTAGCAGGCGAAGAATCAGCCGTCGCTCCAGAGGTGGTGCGCGCCTTTCTCAAGCCAGCGGCGCCGGACGCGGACGTGGCGACTGACGCTAAAAATCACTACCCGGAATCCCTGACGTGGCCCCACGCGCGCAAAACCGACGTCAACAATCTGGTCCGCCAGTTCAGGGCCATGAACGATGGCATCATCTCCCCTTGGGGTTTCTACCTATGGGGCGAGGAGGAGTCGTACGGGCTCTTCTGGCCGCTGTACATCTGGCCATCGACGGTGCCGATGATCCGTCAGGGCGCCCACAATATGTTCATCACCGGCGACGCGTATAAAGTTGTGAATCAAGTCCTCTTCAGTGTCTACCATTATGTACCGCAAAGTAATGGCTACCAACCCGTGCAGCATCATTCAGGTAACGGCGATCACCGCTTTATCCCGACCCTGATGCTCAAATACATGTATCCCGATGATCCGGCAGTGGACTTCATCTATGCCTCTCGTTGTGACAATATGCCTGGCCGCATCCCTTTTGAGACCTGCCTCTTCGGTCTCGATCCCAAGCCTGGCGCCTCCACGCTGAAGACGCTGGAGGAGGTGGCAAAGGCCAAGAATCTGCCGTTGACCAAGATCGATCCCAAACGAGGCCGCGCTGTTCTGCGGAGCGGCTGGGACGATGAAGCGCTTTTCGTGGACCTCGATGCTTTACCAGGCCGTGGCGGCCACTCGTGCGGTGAAGCCAATTCCTTCTCGTTGCTCGCACTCGGCCGATCGTGGTCGCTGCAGGGCGGATACCATAAAGTGATCAGCAATTGGCATGCGGGGATCTCGTTCCAGGTCCCGGAGTGGGCGAAGGATCCCACAACCAAAGGTTATGTTGGCATCCATCCGTTCTGGAAACCGGCCGACGTCGATGTGATCTCATGCTGGCCGACCGGCGCGGCGCATTTGCTGGACTGGAAGGAATCGCCTGACCGACTGTGGTCTCAGGCCGTTGGCGACGCCGCACAATCCTATAGCCTGATCAAGGAGAAGGACGGTAAGGAGGTCCATTATCCACCCACCGCCGTCGAATACGCATTCCGCACCCTCATCCTGGTGCGGGGCAAACGCCCATACGTTTTCATTGTCGACGACATCCGTAAAGACGACGCTCCGCGCAACTGGCGGTGGTTCATGAACAATCCTCAAAACGAGGGCTCCGCCGACACCAAGCCTGGCAAATACAGCATGGTCATGGCGCCCGGGGCGACCACAGCCGAAGCGGTTTTGCTACACAAGCAGGATGCCGCCGATGGACAGGGGAAACCACGTCTCTTGGTGCGTGAACTGGGCGCCCCGGATCAGACGAGGCATCCGGCAATGTTCATCGACCAGACCACCTTCGACGGCAAGAATTCAGGCGACGCCCGCTACCTCAACGAGCAGATCAACAGCCTGACCATCGAACGTCAGCGCGTGGTGGAGCCGGAATTCAAAGTGTTGCTGTTTCCCTTCCGTACCGGCGAGTTGCTGCCGGTGACCACATGGAATGCGCAGCGTAATGAACTCACCATTGATCTGCGGAATGGAACGATCGACGTCCTCGTCTTTGAGCGCAACAATCCCGACCATCGCACCCGCGTCATGCTCAAGCGGAAACCTTAAATTCGATCGTGCGCTCTCTTTCGGGAATGCCTGCCGATTTCTCTCAACCAGTCCGATAGGGCGTTCAGCACCATGACCTTGAGTGGCACCGACCATACCCCGCCAACGTCGACCTGGCACGTGGCACCTGGCCGCTGATCGACAATCCCTGGATGCACCAGGATTGGAACGGCCCAACGTTACGCTTGAGCGACGAGCGACGGCACCACCGAACGGATTTACGATTTCACCGCCTGGAGCACCACCGAACGACCGGTGCCGGGCCGTTGAGCCTAGAAAAAAACAGTCGAGCAAACTTCCAACACCAAGACGCCAAGGACTTCCATAAAACTTGCTGATCACTTGGTGGGTGAAGCGGCAATCCTTCCAACAACACAGCCCAAACTCTTGTCTTCACTTGGCGTCTTGGCGTCTTGGCGTTGGAAGTCGGTCTTCAACTGCGTTTTTTTAGGTTGAGTTGAGCGCGTGGAGCGATCGGCAGGCGTCACCCGAACGCCACCGGCTGCCCCGTCGCCTCGATCACCGACAGCCACAGGTCGCCGTGCGTATCGACTTCCTTACGCTGACGCGTGGCGAGCTGCATCGGCACATGCACGAAACGCCCATGCCAACGACCGATGAGCATCTCGGTGTTGCCGGCCATGGCGGCGTGCACGGCGTTGCGCGCCATGTTCCAGCAGTAGACGCTGTCGGACGGTGACGCCGGCACGCTGCGGATGTGGTAGCTGGGGTCGAGGTACTTCAGATTCAATTCGGTTTTGATCTCTTTGAAGTGCGCATTGATTCGGTCGCGCAGGAACAGGCCGATGTCCTTGAACTTGGCGTTGCCGCTGGCGTCGGTGCCGCCGCCGCTACCTCCGACAACAGGATCGGCCAACAATTCCTGCCCGGCGCCCTCGGCGACGACGATCACCGCATGACCGCTGCGGGCGAGGCGCTTTTCCAGATACCGCAGCAGGCCTTTCTCGCCCTCCAGCGTGATCTTCACTTCGGGGATCAGCACGATGTTGGCATCGGTGGACGCCAGCGCCGCGTGGCAGGCGATGAAGCCGGAATGGCGGCCCATCAGCTTCACCAGGCCGACGCCGTTGCGCGCGCCGTTGGCCTCGACGTTGGCGCTCTTGATCACCGTCACCGCCTCGCTGAAGGCGGTCTCGAAACCGAAGCTGCGGTCGATGTACTGAATATCGTTGTCGATGGTCTTGGGGATGCCGACCACGGCGATCTTGCGTTTGCGGCGTTTGATTTCTTCGGCGATGGCCATCGCGCCGCGGATAGTGCCGTCGCCGCCAATAACGAAGAGGATATCGACGCCGAGCTGCTCCAGGTAGCTGACGTTCTCCACCGCGTCCTGTTTACCACGCGAACTGCCGAGCAGCGTGCCGCCCATGTTATGGATCCGGCTGACCACTTTGTGGTCGAGCACCATCGGCTCATGGCCGAACTTCGGCGTCAGTCCTTCGTAACCGAAACGAAAGCCCAGGATATTTCGCACCCCGTAACTGTGCCAGAGTTCCAGCACGATGCCGCGCACCACATTGTTCAGACCTGGGCAAAGGCCGCCGCACGTCACGATGCCGCACGTCATCTTCGCCGGATCGAAGAAGATGCGATCGCGTGGCCCGGCCAGCTCGAAGGCCGGCATCTCGGCGATCAGGCCGCGATGGGTTCCCAGGTACGACAAGCGGTCATCGAGCAGCACCTTGTCGGCCTCACCGACGTAGTGCATCGCCCGCTCGCCCAAGATGCCGGCAACCGGCGACGGGTATTTGCAGGTTCCCAGGTCGGTGATGGCGAGGTCGGCTGGCGTGAGGTCGCGGGACATGGTGCCGATTGTTCAGCACCTGAGGTTGCACGTCCATGTCGGGGAAGTGTTGCGCGGTTGGACATGGAATAGGCTACAGACTACAGGCTACAGACCACAGGGCTCAGACCGACGTCTGCCGAATCACTGGAAGCCTGTCCACAGATCCAATCACTCGACCTGTGGCCTGTAGCCTGTCACCTGTAGCCGCCGTCAGCCTTTGCTGACGGCAGCGGGCTTCTCCACCGACAACGCGTATTCCACCGCCTCCGTCAGCGCCTGCCAGCTCGCTTCGATGATGTTCTCATCGACGCCGATGGTGCCGACGCTGACGCCGTGGTACTGGTGCTCGATCAGTACGCGCACTTTGGCGGCGGTGCCGTCGGCGCTGTTGACCACGCGGACTTTGTAATCGACCAGGTTGAGGTCGGCGAGCTGCGGGAACGACGGTTTCAGCGCCGCCATCAGCGCGTGGCTGAGGGCGTCCACCGGACCGTGGCCTTCGGCGACACACAGCTTGGTCACGCCGGCGACATCGACTTTCACCGTGGCCTCCACCAAGTCGCGGCTGTCCCCTGGGGTGCCGAGGCCGTGGATGCGGTAGTGGTGCAGTTTGAAGGTCGGCGTGAACGCGCCCACCTGACGACGCACCAGCAGATCAAAGCTCGCTTCTGCGGCTTCGTAGCTGTAGCCGGCGTTCTCGCGCGCCATGACGGCATCAAGCACGTTCTTCAACACCGTGTTGTCCTTGAGCTGCGGATAGCGATCCGCGAGCTTGGCCTGGACGTTGGAACGGCCGGACAACTCGCTGATGAGGATGCGGCGTTCGTTGCCGACCGACTCCGGCGTGACGTGTTCGTAGGTCAGCGCATTACGCTGCACTGCGCTCACGTGGATGCCGCCCTTGTGGGCGAACGCCGCGCGACCGACGTAGGGCTGACCCACGGGGCCATGAACGTTGATGCGTTCCCACACCAGTCGGCTGATCTCGGTCAGGCGCTGGCGATGACCCTCAGGCAGGCAGCGGTAGCCGAGTTTGATTTCGGCATTTGCGATCACCGTGGTGAGGTCGACGTTGCCGCAGCGTTCACCGACACCGTTGATGGTGCCCTGCACCTGACGCGCGCCGGCCTGCACAGCAGCCAGCGTATTCGCCACCGCCAAGCCACCGTCGTTGTGCACGTGGATGCCGATGACCGCCGTGGGCAGACGCGCACGTACCACCTGCGTCGCCGCGGTGACCTCGTGCGGCATCGCACCGCCGTTGGTGTCGCACAAGATCAGGCGTTCGGCGCCGGCCTTGAACGCTGCTTCCAGGGTTTGCAGCGCGTACTCGTTGTTGGCCTTGTAGCCGTCGAAAAAATGTTCGGCGTCGTAGAACACCGGACGACCGCTTTGTTCCTTGAGGAACGCGACGGACGAGCGGATCATTTCCAGATTTTCTTCGAGCGAGACGCGCAGCGCTTCGCGCACATGCAGATCCCAGGTCTTGCCGAAGATGCAGATGACGTCGGCCTTGGCACCGACCAGCTTCTGCAGATTCGGGTCATCCTTCGCCGCGTTCTTGGCGTGCCGCGTCGAACCGAAGGCGGTGACCTTGGCGATGCTGCGCTTGACCTTTTGGACCTCGGCAAAGTACGCCTCGTCCTTGGGATTCGAACCGGGCCAGCCGCCTTCGATGTAGGCGACCCCGAACCAGTCGAGCGCCTTGGTCAGCGCCAACTTGTCGTCGAGTGAGAGATTGACGCCCTCGCCCTGCGAGCCGTCGCGCAAGGTGGTGTCGTAGATTTCGAGAGTCGTTGGGGTGTTAGTCATGGGAGTTTTCGTTGGGCCCAGTGCCGGGTGTGGAGAAACATAACGGCCACCTGCGGTCTACAGGCAAGTGGCACATTAGGCACACGGGGGAGGGACTTGCGCTGCAGATTTTACGGGTGGCCGTAAATAATTCGAATTCGATTGATCAGCAGCATGGGTGTATTCGTAGGGCGACAGGCGAGGCTGACAACGGGTTTTTACGGCGTCATGGCACAGCAGAAGCATCTATGACTGCCGGAGCCAGATGCATCAACCCCCGAACGGGGGTGGCGCAACGCCAGCCCGGCGCTTCAGCGCCGGGAGACAATGCCAGGTTTTACCAATCAAGCCCCCGACGGGGGCGACGCGCAGCGGACGACGGGACCTGAATGTGAAAGATGTCTTTGATGAATTCCCTGCGTCGTCCCTAACGGGACTTCATCTGATTAACACGCACTGCTTCTAGGCACTGAAGCGCCGAGCTGGCGTTGCGTTGCCCCCGTTGGGGGTTTCAAACCTGAATGAACAGAACTCGGCGTTCCGCGTGAATCAGTCAATCCATTGTAAGGAAACATGAGGGGCGCGAACAAAGCTGAGATCAGGAACACCCCGTAGACCAGCAGAAGCAGGAACCACACCCGCACCGGCCAGGAGCCATCCTCAGTGCGCAGGCGCCACAATGTGGGAATAAGCAGAACCACACATACGATCACATGAGGCCAGACCTGGAGCACCAAGCCAGTCCGAGTCGGCATCTGAACGCCTAGTTCCTGATACATGAGTGCGAACTTGGATGTCGCGTTCAAAACGGCGATCACCAACACTAGGGAAATGAGCCCCATCCATCCCGCCTCCCGCGATGGACTGGAGCGACGGGGCGGAGCCATCGACGCCAAACCTGCGTTACCTGGAAGCTGATCATGTCGAGGAAGTGCGTTCATGTGGGGAGTCCTATATCACCGCTGCCCATGTACAGGCTGCCGTGAGTTGCTCATCCTCGGTCGAGGCTCACAACCCGACAATACTCTCATCCACGCCACTCACCTTGATCGTCAATTGAGTTGCGAGGTGGTTGTTCAGCGAATCCTGGATGAAGTTCAGCGTGCCGCCGACAGATGACGAACACGAACCGCAGGCACCGTGGTACTGCACGTACAACTCATCACCCTTGAGATCGACCAGGTCGATGCCGCCGCCATCGGAGGCGAGCGCGGGACGGACGTGGGTGTCGAGCACGGACTCGATGCGGCGGACTTTTTCGAAGAGGCCGACGTCGATCCAGGGCAACGTAGCGGCGACGCCAGCGCCAGCGGGCACCACGGCATCAGCGACGGCCTTGGCGCCCTGGAAACGTTCCATGGCTTTGCGCAAAACGTAGAACGGCTGGTCGGCATCGGGATGATTGGTGGCGACTTGGTCGAGCACAGCGCCGCCGTTGGCATCGCGCAGACCCGTATCGGCCTGACGCGGCGTGAAGCGTGCGGCGTCTTCGAGCGTGCGACCGACGATCTGTTCGGTCATCAGGTCGTAGGCCGCGAGCAGGCCGTCTTTGGCCGGCGAGCGGAAGCGCGCTTCCTTGACGATACCGGCGTTGTCGACCAGCAGCGTGAGATTGATGTGATCCGGGGCATGCGCTGCACCGTGATCAGTGGCCACCAGCTTCAGCGCTTTGGTCGTGGCGTCGGCCTCGGTGAGTTCACCGACGTGACGGAGCGCCGCCAAGCGGGCGATGGCTTTGGCGCTGAGAGCATGGGCAGTGGCGATCGGCGGGTTCACGGTGGCAGTCCTGACGGGATGCACCGTAGAGCACAATTCAGGAGCGAACAGGTAGGAATGGGGCGGTGTTCGACGGGCGGTCCCTGTATCGATCCCGCGGCGATGGTGCAGGCCAGTGGCACCCGGGACCGCCGGTTGAAAACCGGCGGTCCC
>JANPLC010000186.1:0-2070 GCA_031426335.1 Planctomycetota bacterium | reverse complement strand
TCTCCTGCTCATCAGTGCGAAACGAAAGCAAGGCGAGCTGGGGCTCGCCTCTCCCAGGGGGGTCATCGCGGAACTATCGCGCCTTGTGCATTTGTGTAATGTCCTGATCAGCGATACCTTCTCGCCATGCGTTTACTCCTGCTCTTCGTCGCGGTGTTCTCCCTCACCGGCTGTTTCGGCCCGCCGCGTTCGGTCACGGAACCCGACGGTGTGCGCATCCTGCGCGACTGGACCTACGCCACGGTCGACGGCGAGGAACTGCAACTCGACCTCTACCTGCCGGAATCATTCGGGAAACCGCTGCCGCTCATCGTGTGGATCCACGGCGGCGGCTGGGTCACCGGCGATCGCTCACCGTGTCCGGTGGCGACGATCGCGACCCGCGGCTACGCGGTGGCGAGCATCAGCTATCGCCTGAGCCGAGGTGAGGTGACCTTCCCCACGCCGCTGCACGACTGCAAAGCCGCCATTCGTTGGCTGCGCACCAACGCGTGGCGTTTCGGCTGCGACCCTGAGCGCATCGGAGTGTTGGGCGCATCCGCCGGCGGTCACCTCGCGGCGATGCTCGGCACCACGCAGGACAACCCGGCGTTCGAGGGCAGCGAAGGAATCGTTGGGGTTTCTACCAAGGTCCAGGCGGTCTGCGCGTTGTTCGCCGCCACCGACTTCGTGCACCTGGAAGAAGTCGAAGACGACCATTGGCGCATTAACTTTGTGGCCAAGGCGTTGTTGCACGGGCCGCCGAGTAACAACCTGGAACTCGCCGCCGCCGCGAGCCCGATCACGCACGTGTCCAAGACCAGTGCGCCGTTCTTGTTTATCCACGGCACTGCCGACGGAATGATTCCACCGGCACAGAGCGAACGCATGCACGCCGCGCTCAAGGCGGTTGGCGCTGATAGCTCATTGCTGTTGATCGACGGCATGCCGCATGGCAACCGCACATTAGCGCGCCCGGATCTGCAACAGGCGGCGGATGCGTTCTTCACCAAACATCTTGTACCGAGCGCTCGCCACCAGGCGAACGGATCCCCTTGAGGACGAGAACTTCTGTCTATGCAGGATAAGCAGGTCGTCGATAACCGACTCGTAGCCGCAGAGCACCGCAGAGATTGACCAGAAGCGTTCCGCTCTGCGGCCCTCCTCTTACCTCTGCGCCTCTGCGGCTACCGAACCAGACACCAGGCGCGTCCGTGATAATCCACATAAACGCGGCGCAGACCAAAGTCCGCGCCCCCAGGTCTCAGGGCAACCGATTCATGCGCCGGATCGACCAGTCGATCGCCAACAGCGTGATGATGATTGCCAGCGCCCACCACGTATCCCACCAGCCGTTCAGCGCGCTGATGCTTTCGCTACGCGAAAGATCCGGCAGCGCATCGACCAGGGCCTTTGCATCGGTGAAGACTTTGCCGCCGGTGCCGGTGGCGAGGGCGCCGAGTGCTAGTCGATCGATACGCGGATCGCGCAGTTCATCGCTCGGCGGCAACACCACCAACTGATCGCTCTCCACCGACTTGGGATCGAGTCCGGCGGCGACTTCGAGTGCCCAGGTGCCGGCGGCCGGTGCGGGCACACGGGCAGCGAAACCGACGCCGCCTTCGAGGTTCAGGCGCAGCAATTGCTCCTGGCCGCTGCCCGAGGTCAGACGCACGGTGACGCTTTCAGGCAACGAGCCTTCACGTCCGCCCTTGGGCGTCAGATTGAGCGTCAGTGGTTCGCCGCTGACCGCGCGCCGTGGATTGGCGAACAAGCGCCAGGAATGATTGCCCAGGCGTCGGCCGCTAGCGACGAAACGCAGCAGCTGGCTATGGAAACGGTGCAGGTAGCGGTCGCCGACGTTGCGGCGCCAGCGCCACGTATCGTCAACGCCGATGAACAACGCACGACCGGCACCGTACACGCCGCTGACCACCAGCGGATGTTGCCGCTGATCTTCGACCAGGACCTCAGCCGCGGGTTTGGCGCGGGGCACCCGGGGGGCGCCGCGCAGCGCCCGGCGGCCATGCCAAAAGGCGGGGCCGGGCAGGAGGGGGCCGAGCAGTTGGGGGGCGCGGGGGGGGGGTGGGG
>JANPLC010000185.1:0-23536 GCA_031426335.1 Planctomycetota bacterium | reverse complement strand
CCAGCAGCAGGCCGGTCTCCATGATCACCACCAAGAAGGTCTGCCACGCGAAGTACGGCTTGCCGCCGACGTTGAGTGGGTAGTCCTGGTATTGGGTGAACCAGCAGAGATGCAGGCCGAGGGCGAAGCCGATCAGGATCACGGCCAACACTGGACGACCGAGCGTGCTGCGCGGGATGCCGAGCTTTTTTTCCAGACCATGCACCGGCCACGGCGTGAAGGCTTCCGGTTTCAGTCCGGCAGCCGTAGCAGCGCCGCACGCTTCCGTGAAGCGACTGACGTCGCGGTAGTAACCGGCGACGATGGGCGTCGTCGTTTTCACCGTCGGCACCTTAGTCATGGTTGCCTCCCTGATGCTTCGGTTTCAGCAGGTGCGCCTTGATCTCAGCGATCGAGATCACCGGCACCACACGGCAGAAGCCCAGGATGAAGAAGAAGAACAGACCGAACGAGCCGATCAGGATGAACCAGTCGAAGGTGCGGAAGGTGAAGGAGTAGTCCCACGCGGCTGGAATGTGGTCCTGCATCACCGAGAGCGAGATGATGACGAAGCGCTCGAACCACATGCCGATGTTCACCGCGATGCCGATGGCCATCAGAGCGACGAGATTGCGCCGTATGGCCCGGAACCACAACAACTGCGGAATGGCGATGTTGCAGATCATCATGATCCAGAAGGCGAACGACCAGTTGCCCAGCGCGCGATAAACGAATTGGTGCCGCTCAGAGGAATTTTCCGACCACCAGGCGCTGAAGAACTCCATGACATAGACGTAGCTGACCAGCAGACCACAGAGCAGCATGACCTTGGCCAGCTTTTCCAGGTGATCGATGGTGATGTAGCGTTCGAGCTTGAGCATCGAGCGCATGGGAATGAGGAACACCAGTGCCATGGCCAGACCACCGAAAATCGCACCCGAAACGAAGTACGGTCCAAAGATCGTCGCGTGCCAGCCGGGGACCTTGCCGACAGCAGCCAGGATGGCGATGGTCGAGTGCATGCCGATGACGAGCGGCGTCGCGATCCAGGCGAATTGCGAATAGGCGCGCTCGTAGTGGACCCAGTCGTTGGCCTTGCCGCGCCAGCCCATCGCGAGCACCGAGTAAACCATACGCTGCCACTTATTCGTCGCGCGATCACGCACCGTGGCGAAGTCAGGGATCAAGCCGAAGTACCAGAAGATGATCGAGGTGGTGGCGTACGCGGTGAGCGCGAACACGTCCCACACGATCGCCGATTTCAGATTCGGCCACAGCATGCGATCGTTCGGATACGGCAGCAGCCAGAAGTCGACCCACGGACGACCGGTATGAATCAACGGGAAGAGGCCGGCGATCTGCACGGCGAACACCGTCATGGCTTCGGTCGAACGATTGACCGCGGTGCGCCAGGTCTGGCGGAAGAGGAACAACACCGACGACACCAGCGTTCCGGCCACGGCGATGCCGATCCAGAAGATGTAGGTGGTAATGTCGTTGCCCCAGTTCACCGGCTGGTTCACGCCGAAGATACCGTAGCCCTCGATGCAGTAGGCCGCGATGGCGATGACCAGCAGGCCGGCAAGGCCCTGCATCGCTGCGATCGCACCGTGCCACGCCATCGGCGGCTTGGTGAAGATCGGCCTGGTGATGTCGTCGGTGATCTGCTTGGCCGTCAGCGGCGGCAGCTCTTGCGATGACGGAACCGGATCACTGGTAGCCACGGTGCTCATTAGTGGGCTCCTTCCGGCTTGGCCGCGGCATCGCCGTGGCCGGCACTCTCATCGGCCGCAGTCACTGGACGATTGCGGATCTTCGCCAGGTAGGTCACCGCTGGGCGGGTGTTGAGCACGCTGTCGAGCAGTTTGTAGCCGTGGGCATGGGCGATCTGCACGTTCACGGCGGACTTCTCATCATTAAGATCGCCGAAGGTAATGGCCTTGGTCGGGCAGGTCTGGGCACACGCGGTGGTGATCTCACCATCGCGGATCGCGTGATTGGTGGTCTTCTCACGTTCACGGATGTCGCGCGTGCGCTGCAGACAGAAGTTGCACTTCTCCATCACACCGCGCGAACGCACGGTGACTTCCGGATTGAGCGCCATTTCCAGCGGATGTTTGCTCAGTTCGGCTTGAGAACTGGTGGCACCACCGGTGATGAGGTTCTTGGCGATACGCCCGAAGGCGTCGCTCGAACCCTGCGGTCCGAAGCGATATTTGCCGTACTCGTACCAGTTGAAGCGGCGGGCCTTGTAGGGGCAATTGTTCGAGCAGTACCGCGTGCCGATGCAGCGGTTGTAGACCATGACGTTTATGCCTTCGTCATTGTGCATCGTCGCCATCGCCGGGCAGGCTTCTTCACACGGCGCGTTGTCGCACTGCTGGCACATCACCGGCTGTTGGATGACGTCGACATCCAGCATGTCCTGATCGTCTTGTGCTGAGGAGTAGTAGCGGTCGATGCGCAACCAGTGCATCTCGCGGCCGCGACGGACTTCATCGCGACCGACGACCGGAATGTTGTTCTCGGCGTTGCAGGCGACCACGCAGGCGTTGCAGCCCGTGCACGAGCCCAGGTCGACGCTCATGCCCCATTTGTGGCCGACCACATCATGAGTTTTACCGAACACGCTCAGACGGCCGTGTTCCTTGCCATCAGTGCCAGTGCCCCACAGGGCGCGGTGCGCATGGCGGATCTTGCCACCGGCATCGGTGCGATGCAGGTCGAGCACATCGTCGAGCGCGATATCGCGCCCGTGCATGCGATTGTGGCCCTGCACATTCGCCAGCACGTGGGTCGCGCCGGTCTTGCTGATCGACGCAACGCCGCCAGCGCCATTGGCCAGCAAGGGTTTCACATCGATGCTGAAATTTGGATCCAGACCGGCATTGGCGATTTCGCCGGCGCAATCGCGCGCGCGGCCCCAACCGCTGAACGTCTGGAGCGTGCCCGGATGTTGGCCTTCCTGCACGTGGACCGGCAATTTCACCGACACGGTGCCGAGCTTCAATTCGACCACGTCGTTGGGCGCCAGGCCCAGACGTTGGATGTCGCTGAACGCCATCGCCAAATAATTATCCCACGTCACTTTCGAGACGGGATCCGGCAGCTCCTGCAACCACGCACTGTTGAGCCAGGTGCCATCACCCATGACGCGCGACGGACTGATGACGAGTTGCAGTTCGGTATCGGCGACCGGCGCAGCCAGCGCCACGTCGGCGGGCAGCGTCAACGCGGAGAGCGCGCCGACCTTGGCCGGCACCACCAGGACGCCACGTGCGAGCGCGCTGTTCCAGAACGCGCGATCATCGGCGACGGTCTTGGCCTGCGCTTTGACCGTGCTCTGCCACACGCGTTGAACGAAACGCTGCCAGCTCAGCACGCCGTGATTGACGGCGATCCATAGCGGCTTGCCGCTGGCGATCGCGTTCGCGGTCTTCTGCTCCTTGGCGTCCGGCTTGGCCTGGACGAACTCGGGCGCGGTGACCCCAGCGGCCACGGCGAAGGCCAACAGACTTTCTTCCTTGGCGCGCGCATCCCACAACGGCGCGATGCACGGCTGTTGCAGCGACAACACGCCAGGACGCAGTTCACCATCGCCCCAGCTTTCGAGATCATGCAGCGTTGGCGCAACGAAGTGCGCGACGCGAGCGGTCTCGGTCAGGCGATCCGCGAGCACCACCACAGTTTTGACCTTGGCGATGGCCTCGGCCGCACCTGGGACATCGAACACCGGGTTGACGTTGCTGATGATCAGTGTGCCGAGTTCACCCTTGGCCGCCGCAGCGAGCACCGCCGCAGCGGGCACAGCATTGGCGTCGATGGTGGTGTCGGAGGCGGCTCCAACGACGGTGACCCCTTCATTGCCGAGCAACGCATTGAGCGCGTGCACGGCTGCCAACAACAACGGCGCATTGGTGCGCGCGGTACTGTGCGACGACGCATAGACGAGGCTGAATTTCCCAGCCTTTTTGAGCGCGACCAGGCGTTCAGCGGTGAAGCCGAGCGCATCCTGGCCAGCGATCTTCATCAGACCGAGCGCTTCGCCGAGGGCCTTGCCGCCAGCGATCTTCGCCAGTGATGCAGCGATACCTGCGGGGATCTGCTGGCCGGTGGCCTTGGCCACCAGTTCAGCAACACCCCAGGCGGCATGCGCCAAACGATCCGGCGCGACACGCACGCGCAGATCGGCAGCACTGCCGGTCTGGCTCAGCGCCGCTTCAAAGCTGATGACCTGACCGAGGTCCGCGTCCTTGCCGACGCCACGCAGACGACGGAAGTCGCCGTAGGCGACCAGTTCTTCCAGGCCGATGTCGGCGAGGTAATCACCACCGAAGGTCACCAGCGCCGCGGCCTTGTCGACCAGACGCACCAGGGCGCCACGGCCGGCAGAAAATGCCAGATCCGGACGCGTATCGTGTACGCCATGCAGCACTTGGCCGCCGAAGGCTTTGCTAAACGCGCTGATCAGCGCGGCATTCGCCGGGCCATCGATGGGTCCAGTGATCAGGCCGATGCGACCACCGCTCTTGAGCGCGGCACCAACTGCGGCATCGAGTTCGCTCCACGCCACGTTGGCGTAGCCCTGCTCGGTCTTCTTCTTCGGGCCGTCCTGCAGACGGTCCGGATCGTAGAGATTCAGCAGCGACGCCTGCGTGCGCACATCGGCGGAGCCGCGCGTCAGCGGATGATCGGGATTGCCTTCGATCTTGATCGGGCGGCCGTCGTAGGTCTTGACCATCACCGGGATGGCGCGCCCGGCATCACGCACCGTCGAGCTGAAATAGACCGCCTTGCCGAGCGTGCGGCCTTCCGGCTGGTGCGCGTAGGGCACGATGGTGTCGGGGTGTTTTTTGTAGCAGCCAGCGAGCGCGAACACCGCCGCCGCACCGGTGAGCTGCATGAAACCACGACGATTCACCGCCGGCAGGCTGGTGGTCAGTTCACGGCGCAGTTCGTTGATGGCGTCGTCACTGTTGCCCTCGGTCTGGCAGCTGACGTTGGAATGACCATGGGCGGTACGCAGATCAGCAATGGCCCGGGCGACTTCGGGAGCGAATTCGTCGGCACGTGCAGCTGCACCGGTGGCATCAGCGACCACGCGTTCCTCCGGCGCACGCCACACGCGACGCGGCGCGGCCTGGGCGGGCGAAGGAGTCGGCATCGGCGAGGAATCGGTCATAGGTCGGGGTTCCGGTACGGCGCGCTGATTGCTGCTGATCTATCCGCTGGGCTCGCTGAGGTCACTGGCGCTGATTCACTGATGACAAGTGCTGCAATGCGTCGGAGCGTTCATGAAGGTCTTGGAGAAGTCGTCGAAGGCGAGGGTACCATCAGACTTCTTATAAAGATCGTAATAAACCTGCTGGTGGGTGGCAGGCAGGTCCGCGATGCGCCAGCGCGGCAGGCCCTGGTTGTTCTTGAGTTGCTCGATGAAAGCGGAGTGCGTTGACGCACGTTTGTCGGCGTCGTTGGTGGCGACCGGGGCGGCCGGAGCCGCTGGCGCATGGGCATCAGCAGCCTTGGCGTTGCCAGCAACATCCCGATCGGTGAACGTCACCACCGGATCAGTCGGCGTCCGCGTCGGATGACGCACCACGTCGTAGTTCGCCGTGCCGACGGTGAAGTTCGTAGCCAAACCATCAAAGGTCACGCCGCCGACGTAGTTGCTCTTGCGGTGGCAGTCGAGGCACCAGCCCATCGACAACGTCGAGTGCTGACGGACGACCGCCATCTCTTCGACCGCGCCGTGGCAGGTCTGACAGGCGACGCCCGCTTTGACATGCCACTGGTGGCTGAAATACACGTGATCCGGCAGTTTGTGTACGCGGTTCCAGTGCACCACGCCGCCTTCATGCAGCACGCCGTTTTCCACGTAGGAACCTTTGGCGGCGATGTCGAGCAGCTTGGCGATCTGCGGGCTCTTGTTCTGCACCGCGCCCTTGTCCGGGCCGTGGCAACCAAGGCACACCGACATTGGCGGAACACCCGCGTGTTTGCCGCGTTCCGCGTTGAAATGACAGAACGCACAGTCCATCTTCATCTCACCGGCATGCAGCTGGTGGCTGAAGGCGATCGGCTGCAGTGGAGCGTAGCCTTTGTCGTCGAACGCGCCGCGGAACCACACCAGGAATGACACGGCGCCCAAGGCCAGAATCAGTGCGAAGATCCAGAAGCGCTTGAGCAACCACACGGGCAGCTGCGGGCCCTCAAGAGCCTCTTTGGCAACCGTAGCATCTGGCGGACGCGGATCGGACACGAACATGCTCCCGCCAGCGTTTTTGCCGGCCTGCGGTGGGGAGGGCGGAGACTAGATATGCATCTTGCTGATACAAGTTCTCTAATTGATGTAGAATTCGCTATAACAGCCGTGAATGAGTCGAGCTTTGGCTGCGGTTTATTGCAACCCGTTCGCAGCTGTTGTCAGACCAGCACGGTAGCGTTGTAGCAGGTCTGCAATGAGGTCTGGCCCGAGCGGCGCTTCCAGACCAGCACGGCGCGCCAGTTCGTTCACGGTGTCGGCGATGCGTGCTAATAACAGTGGCACCTCATCGTTGCGTTCGCCGATCGCGTCGCTGCGACAGGCGACGGCCGTGCTCAGTTCCAATTCCCAGCCACACTTCAGCAGCTGCAGCTTGCGCGGTTTGCCGTGCGCGAGCGCGTCGTCCTGTTTGAGGTCGGCGTGGACCTCCTGCACCAGCAACTTGAAATGCTGCGTCAGTTCGGCGGAAGGATCCTCCTCCACCGGCCCGTAGCGCAGGCTGAACGACACCGCCTCGCCATAGATCGCCAGTTCCTGCGGCCGCATGCTGATGCCGTACAGACGATCGCCGGCGATAGTGGTGGTCACAGACATGGCGCGGGAGTGTGTTGGCATCGCCGGTTCGGCAATGGGCGGTGCACAATTCCGGAACGCTGAGCCAAGAACGACAGGATTTTTCACCACGAAGGCACGAAGACACGAAGCGCAAATCTGTCGGGTTTATCCCTCGGCCTTTGAGTCTTCGTGCCTTCGTGGTTAAAAATCGCTTTTCCGGCTCCGCAAGAACTACCCACCACCCCAACCGTCCTCTTCCACTCCCACGCTGGCAACCCACACTCCGCGCCATGTCCGAAGCGGTTCTGTCACCAACCATCAGCAGCATCATCGACGTTCTGCGCACCGAAGCCAAGGCGGTTGAGGGCCTGATCGCACTGGCGCAGACCCAAGCCGAAGCGTTGGAACGCGCATGCCGCCTGATTCTTGATCAATGTGGTGACGGCAAGCCCGGACGCTTGGTCGCCACTGGCGTCGGCAAGGCCGGCATTATTGCGCGCAAGGTCGCCGCGACCTTTGCCAGCACTGGTACGCCCAGTCTGTTCCTGCATCCGGCCGAAGCTCGCCATGGCGACCTGGGTATGGTGCAGAGCAGCGATGTGGTGCTGGCGCTGAGCAACAGCGGATCGAGCGACGAGATCGTCGCGCTGCTGCCGAGCTTCGCGCACATCGGCGCGCCGCTGATCGCCATCGTCGGCGTCATCGATTCGCCGCTCGCGAAACACGCAACCGTCCCCCTCTCGATCGGCAAAGTGCTGGAAGCGTGCCCGCTTGGCCTGTCGCCCAGTGCCAGCACCACCGCGATGCTCGCGCTTGGCGATGCCTTGGCGCTGACCGTTCAACGCCTGCGCAACTTCACCCGTGAACAATACGCACGCTTCCATCCGGGCGGCGCCCTCGGACGCAAACTGATGACCGCCGGCGAAGCGATGCGTTCCGGAGAACGCCTTGCCGCGGTGATCGGAAGCACTTCGGTGGTCGACTGCATGCGCGCCATCACCATGGCCCGCGCCGGCAGCGTGGTGCTGATCGACGCCGCAGGAAAACTACGCGGCATCTTCACTGACGGTGATCTGCGCCGGGTGCTCACCCGTGGTGATGATCCCGCCGCCGTGCTCGCCGCGCCAGTCGAACGTTACGCCACCATACCCTGCCGTTCGGTGCGTGCTGGCGAACTCTTACAAGCCGCCCTGCGCCTGTGCGCCGAGAAGAAGATCAACGAACTGCCGGTGGTCGACGACACGGGCAAACTAGTCGGCCTGCTCGACGTGCAGGATCTGGTGGATCGCGGTTTCGAGATCTGAGCGTCGGCGCTCGGGCGCCAAACCTCAGCCCACAGAGGGGATTGGTTACGAGCCTCGCACGGGGCGTCCGGAAGAAAGCCTAGGGTGAAACCCCGGGTATCCTGGTCTTTCTTCAGTGCGCCCCCCGCGGGGCTCATGAATCCGTCGCGAAGTACCAGACTTGCGCGATCACCTTGTGGCCTAGGCTTCATCCACGTCTGCGTATCTGCACTCATAGCTCAGCTGGATAGAGCGTCGCCCTCCGAAGGCGAAGGTCAGTGGTTCGAATCCACTTGAGTGCGCTACTCGCGCATTCGAAACGCCGCAAGGGCACTTCCCTTGCGGCGTTTTTGTTACCACGTTGGTCAGCCGAGTAAGTTGCCCTACCAGGTGGACCCTGCATCTCCGCCATGGCGGGTCACCACGATTCCGCGTTGACCGTCAAATCATTCCTACGAGGCGGTGATTATCGGAGACGTTCTCACCAGCGACGCTGCTGTCTGGTGATCTCCTGGTTTCGCTTGTCGCGTTGGTTCGGCTTCCTGCGAACCCGTGGCAGCCTCACCGGCGAGTGTGCGCGCCGCGTCTGCCAATGACGTGGTGATGGTCACATTGGGCCATCGACTGAATGCGCTCACGAGTTCCTTGCTCTCTGCGTGTCCCCAGAACCCGATCACCACTGGCAGGTCAGGTAGGTGGGCATGGATCTTCGCGTACAGGTTGCGTGCGTGCACCACGGCAGACGGCGCGACCACCGAAATACAGACGGCATCTGGTGCTTCGCGGCGAACAACCTCAGCCAACTCGATGGCGGTATCATTCGCCGACAACTCACGCGCAATGCATCCCTGCTCGCGTAGCACCTGCGTTAACATGACCGCCGCCAGTTCATCACGCAGGGCGCGTACCGGCAGACACAAAATCCGTCGCGGCGACGGCTCCTTCGCGCGCTCATCGCTCGCTGGGATACCTGCCTGCTGATGCGCCTTGATGTCAGCCGTGTGTAACGCCTGGTCGTCCAGAAGATCTCGCAACCCTTGGCGCAGGTGCAGTGTAGCCCGCCGCTCGTGATCCACCTCGTCAAGGCCATGGTCGGACTCTGCGGTGACCAGGACGGGGATGAGGACCTCATCGTAGAGGGAGGCCATCGTATGGTTCTTCCGGTAACGTTCGACCAACGCCAACGCCTCCGACAGATCGGCGCGCAACAAGCGATGATAACATTCTTGATGTGGCAGCAGCGGTTCCTCGTCACTGAGGAGCACGCTCAAAAAGCTCAGCCGGGGAATGTGCCGGCCCATGACCACCAAGCAGACTGTAAGCGGCGTGGCCAGGATGAGACCGAGCCCACCCCACAACCAGCCCCAGAACACCGCCGCCAAGATGAGGGCCAGCGGCGACACGCCGGTGCTGGCGCCATAGAGCCACGGCTCCATAACATTGTTGGTCAGCAGCTCCAACACGACGAAGAGTGAAACGGTCAGGATGACCGTCGTCCAACCATCGGACACCGCCATCGCCAGAAGGATGGGCAAACAAGCAGCGATCCAGGGACCCACGTAGGGAATGAAGCGCAGCGCCGCAGCGAGCGCGCCCCACAACACCGGATTGGGAACCCCGATACCGTAGAGGCCGATGGCGACGGCCACACCAAAACTGATGTTCACGCACAACTGCATGACCAGATATCGGAATACCCGAGTGCCGGTCTCGGCCATGGCGGTGGTCGCAAGACTGATCCTGCCCTGCCCCGCGAGGCGCAGGATGCGTCCGCGCACGTCCTCGCGGTAGAGGAGCATGAAAATGGTCAGCAGCAGCACGAGTCCCGCCAAGCCGAAGGCCTCAAGGATTGAACCGACCACTGATTGGACCGGGCCGGCCACATCCGATCCCGGATCCACCACCGTCACCGTGACCGGTGCATCAGAACGGGTCGTTGGTGGAGCCACCACCCGTGCTCCTGGCAAGTCGCGTCGGATCGCTTCGACCGCATGCGCAAAACGATCGTAGTGCCCGCCGGTTGCGGCGCGAAAGACCTCCACCTTGCGTTGAATGCCTGCGTGGTATTCGGGCAGCTTGCTGGCGAAATCGACCAATTGCTGCGCCAGGATGTAGCCTCCTAGGCCGGTAAGGGACGTTGCCATCAGCACCACACAGACGACCGAGCTCACCCGCCCGATCCAGCGCTCAAGGCGGGTGACCAACGGAGCGAGGACGAAGGTCAGGAGCCCGGCCAGTGCCAATGGGATACAGATCGACTTGGCCACGACGAGAACCACCAGAATCGTAGCGGTGACAAAAACCGTGTAGATCCGATCGAGGATGGCTTCCATTCCACGACCGTTCATCGGCGTCCCTCATCGCTTTGACCTGATCGCATGGCGGACGACCTCACTTGCCCTTGCCTAATCACATCTCGTGCCAAGTGGGTGCAGGCGCGCTTTTCTGCTGGCCGCCTTCAGGGCATCCAGGTGACCACCAGATGCCGAGTCGTGCCGGGATGCGCTAGGCCCTGCAAAGCGCAGGGTGGCGAGAAGATGGGAGCGAAATTATGCAGTGCGTGTGGGTCCGACATGAGCGTCTGGGAGCCACTGCATTCCGCAGGCCGCAGCAGACAAACGTTGTGCCGCCTGCACGGGATCCGGCACTGACTCGTTGGAGTGTTGCTTAAAACGCTGCGCCTGCTTGGTCCACTGCTTGGTCCATTGCTTGCTAATGCCTGCTCATGTCTGCACGCCAACTGGAGATCCGTCATTCATCCCACGCTCGAAACCAGCCTGGACGCCACCCTACACGAGTGGGAGCAACGTGGTGTCGCGGATTACCGCCGCGCCTTGGCCCACGTCGATGAGTCGGCCCACGTCGATGAGTTGACGCGCGCAAGGAGAAACCGATCTGCTGCCGGAGCAGGAAAATGCTTTCGCCATCCTCGCAAAACTCTCAACGCGCCCGCCTGAGGCATTCGCCTATCGCTTCCACCTTCAGTCCCAGGTTGCCATGCTCCTTCTTCCGCAGTTCTCCGCCTCAGCCAATCCTGCCTTCGATGCGGAAGAAACCCTTCCCAATGGTCCGGTTACCAGAGAGCGCTTGATGGCGCATGCGCGTGATCTCGCCGCGTTGCATGGAAATCCAGGTTCCGGCGGTGGTGACCGCTTGCTGCGCTGGCTCAATGATAACGCCACCCAGCTGCAGCACTCCCTCAATGATCTCGTAGTGGGCATACGCGCCGGTCGCCGCCTACCGCCAGCGGCCTTGTGGCTGCTCGACAATCGCCAACTGATCCGCGGTCAGATCACCACCGTGCGCCGACACTTGCCGCGTTCGTACAGCCGCCGCCTGCCACAATTGCGCCAGGGAGCAGTGGCCGGCTTGCCACGGGTGCTGGTGCTCGCGCGCGACTACATCGTCCATGTGGATGGCCGTCTGGAGCCGGAGTCGCTGCTCGAGTTCATCGAGGCCTATCAGGAGACCCACGCGCTCCAACTCGGCGAACTGTGGGCTACCCCCATCATGCTGCGCATGGGTCTGCTCGGAAATCTCGCGCGCTTGGCACGACGGGTCGCCCTGATGGACCAGCACGCGGTCGACGCCGGACGCTGGTCTGAACGCCTGATCGCCACTGCTGAGGAAAAACCCGCGGATCTGATGATGGAGGTCGGACGACTGTCGGCCGCCGTGAACGAACCGTCGATAGCCTTCACCGCTGAACTGCGGCGCTTGCTGCGTGGTCATCCCGCGGTGCAGTCAGTTGTCGGAGGCTGGCTCGACGCGCGACGGGAAATTCGCGAACGGGTCGATCGCGATGACGACCTGCGACATACGCAGGAACAAGCTAGCGATCAGCTCACTGCTGAGATCACCATCACCAGCTTGCGTCACCTAGATGAAGTCGATTGGCGTTCATTCGTCGAAAGCGCCAGTGTCGTCGAAAAGGAATTACTGAAGGATCCCGCCGGCATCCATCCGCAGATGGACGAAGCGACTCGCGATTCCTACCGTCATGTGGTCGAGATGCTCGCACGGCGGAGCGGACACGAGGAGCATCTGATCGCCCAGGCGGCCGTGCAGCTGGCGCGCACCAGTCGTGGTGATGCCGGGCACACCGGGCATTGGCTGCTGGGCGCGGGCCGCCGGCACCTGGAAAAGGAAATGGGCTTGAGGTGGTCGTTGCCCTGCCTGATCACCGACTGGTACCGTCACCATGGTGAGATCCCCTTCATCACGGCCACTTTGTTGATGAGCCTCGCTGGCGGCGCCGGGCTGCTCTCGCTGGCATGGCAACCCACATGGTCGTGGTGGCTTTTGCCGCTCGTCGCACTCATCACGATCACTGCTGCCAGTCAGCCGACCGTGCATCTGCTCGGCTGGCTGCACGCACGCCTATTGGTACCGCGACGTCTACCACGGCTGGATTTCACACACGGCATCGGCGAATACTGCCGCACGTTGGTGGTGGTGCCCACCATGCTGCACCGTCCAGACGATGGCACCGCACTGGCCGCCGGCTTGGAGCTGCGCTGGTTGGCCAACCGCGATCCGGCGCTGCGCTTCGCGCTGTTGACCGATTTCGGCGATGCTCCGTCCGCGGAGATGCCCGGCGACGCCGAGGCGCTCGCCGGAGCGCGGCGCGCAATTGCGACGCTCAATGAACGACATGGACACGAAGGGGTCGGTCCGTTCCTGCTGCTGCATCGTCCGCGCCGCCACAATCCTGCTGAAGGCTGTTGGATGGGATGGGAGCGCAAACGCGGCAAGCTCGAAAATCTCAACGCCCTGCTCAGACGCGGTGAACGTCAGCCTTTCAGCGTCATCGATGGTGAAGAGGTCGCGCTTCAGGGCACCCGCTACGTCATCGTGCTCGATACCGACACCCAGCTGCCGCCGGGCTCCGCGCGGCGGCTGGTGGCGACCATGGCCCATCCGCTGGTGCACCCCCGCCTCGATGCCGACGGGCTGGTGAGAGACGGACATGCGTTGCTGCAACCGAAGGTGGCGATCAGCAGCACCAGCGCCGCGCGGTCACGTTACGCTCGTCTGAGTTCGCCTGATCCCGGCATCGACGCTTATAGCGGTGTGTCGGCTGA
The DNA here is from genome assembly GCA_031426335.1 of Planctomycetota bacterium. Taxonomy (GTDB): domain Bacteria; phylum Planctomycetota; class UBA11346; order UBA11346; family UBA11346; genus BOG-1363. Next base: position 10,373 of record JANPLC010000185.1, on the reverse strand, counting down.
TCTGTGGCAGGATCTCTGCGACCAGGGCTCGTTCGTCGGCAAAGGCATCTATGATGTCGCGGCGTTCGATCGCGCCGTCACCGCGCGTTTCCCCGCTGACACCATCCTCAGCCACGACCTCATTGAAGGGTGTTATGCGCGCGCCGGCTTGGTCAGTGATGTCGCGTTGGTCGAAGACCAGCCGGCCAGCCTGCTGGCCGATCGCGCGCGCCGCCATCGCTGGATGCGTGGCGATTGGCAGATCGCCGCGTGGCTCATGCCGTGGATACGCGATGCCACCGGACGGCGAGTGCGCAATCGCCTGGGTCTGCTCTCGCGTTGGAAGATCCTCGACAACCTTCGTCGTGCCCTGGTACCGCCCGCGGTGCTCGCCCTGGTGCTGGTCGACCTGTGCGCCGGCTCTGGTGGTCTGGCGTGCGCTGGACTCGCCGCTCTATGGTTGCTCACACCGTTGGTCGCCGGTGCCTTGGCGATTCCACGGCGTGCGGATCAGATTCGCTGGCGCGTACATCTGAACGGCGTCGGACAGCGCTTCCTCGGTGAGCTCGCCGGGCTCGGACTCACCCTCATCCTCCTGCCATGCGAAGCGCTGCTGTCACTGCATGCGATGGCGGTGGCGCTGTGGCGCACGCAGGTGAGCGGTCGCCGACGCCTCGAATGGATGACCTCCAGCGACGCTGAACGCCTCGCTCATAGCGATGTGGTCGGGGTCTATCGCTCGTTGTGGGTTGGTCCGTTTGCCGGGCTTGCGCTGCTTATGGCGCTGCCGTTCGTGGCAGCCACGACGCAGGTAGTGATCCTGGTGCTGGCTGCGCTGTGGGTCACGGCTCCGCTCACGGCTTGGTGGATCAGCCGTCCATTAGTGCACACCACCACACCGCTCAGCGACTCTGCGCGCGAGCTGGTGGCGTTGACCGCACGCACCACGTGGCGGTGGTTCGAGACCTTCGTCACCGAACACGAACACTGGCTGCCACCCGACAACGTGCAGGAGCAACCGGTGGCGCTCATCGCCCATCGCACCTCACCGACCAATATCGGTATGGCGCTGTTGGCGGATCTCGCGGCCAACGACCTGGGGTACCTGCCGACCAATCACCTGGTGGAACGCTGTGGGCACACGCTCGACACCCTCGAACGGCTGGAACGCCACCGTGGGCATTTCTTCAACTGGTACGACACCCAGCGTCTCACTCCACTGAACCCACGGTATATCAGCACGGTCGACAGCGGAAACTTGGCCGGTGCCCTGCTGGTGTTGGCGCAAGGATTGCAGGCGCTCGAACGTTGCCGCCCCGATCCGGCGCGGGTGATCAGTGGACTGCGCACCACTGCTGCGGCGCTCGCGTTCGCTTGCGAGCAGCATCCCGAAGCACACGGCGTCGTCGCGGATGTACGACAGAAGCTCCTCAGCCTGCCGCACACGCCGTTGACCGAGCACTTGACCACCTTTGCCGACTGGTCGGCGTCGCAGGAACCGGTGTTCACGCGCGCGGGGGATGATGCGGTCTGGTGGCTACGCGCTTTGGTGCGACAGGCCCAGGGCTGGGCCGCGTTCCACCGCGAAGCCGGTTGGGATGGTGAACATCCTACGGCGCTGCCCGAAGGCGGCGACGCCGCCCGTCGTCTGATCGAACAGGCCCACCGACATGCCGCCCGCGCAACCGCACTGGCCGAAGAGATGGATTTCCGCCCACTCTATCACCAGAAGCGCCGACTGTTCGCCATCGGCATGCACCTGGAGGACGGACGAGTCGATCGTAGTTGTTACGACCTGCTCGCCTCAGAGGCGCGGCTGACCAGCTACTTGGCCGTGGCGCGTGGACAGGCGCCACTCGACCACTGGTTCGCTCTCGGTCGACCGCTGGTGGATGTCGAGGGCCGCGGCGCGCTGATATCATGGTCGGGCTCGATGTTCGAATACCTGATGCCGGATCTGCTGATGCCGGAGTTCCCTGACACCCTGTTGGCGAGCGGGCAGCGGGCGATGCTGGTCCGACAGATCGCCTACGGCCAGACCAACCGTGTACCGTGGGGCGTCTCCGAATCCGGTTACCACCTGACCGACGCCGCCCAGCAATGGCAGTACCGCGCCTTCGGCGTACCGGGACTCGGACTCAAACATGGACTGGGCGACGATCTGGTCATTGCGCCGTATGCGAGTGCGTTGGCGTTGCTCATCGATCCGGCAGCAGCAGCGGCCAATCTGCAGCAACTGCGCGACAATGGCATGTTCACGCGCTACGGTTTCTATGAGGCGGTGGACTACACCCCCGCGCGTCTGCCGCCCGGAACGACGCGCGCCATCGTGCGTTCGTGGATGGCGCACCACCAGGGCATGACCCTGCTGGCCTGTGTGCATGTCCTAGCGGGCGCGCCAATGCGGGCGCGTTTCCGCGCCGATCCACACCTGCGGGCGCTCGAGCTGCTGCTGCAGGAGCGCGCGCCCCAGCAGGCACCGTTCGAAGAGGCGGAGGAAGAGAGCCGTCCGCTGACTCCGATCGAGGAAGCCGCCGGCGCTTTCGTGATAACCAATCCGAATGCGGCACAAATGGAGGCCACCCTGCTGTCCAACGGGCGTTACCACGTGCTCATCACTGCTGGTGGCGGCGGCGTCAGCCGCTGGCGCGGGCTGGCGCTCAATCGCTGGCACGAGGACGCCCTCAACGAGCAACAGGGCCTGTTCTGCTGGCTGCGAGATGTCGAGCGCGGCCATTGCTGGTCGGTCACCCATCAACCAGCACAGAGCAGCGGCCGTTTTTACGAGGCGGTCTTCACCCAGGCCAAAGCCGAGTTCCGCCGGCGCGACCATGACATCGATTGCACCTGTGAAATCGCTCTCGCCAGCGAAGACGATGTCGAATTGCGACGCCTGACCTTGGTCAACCGCTCGGGGATCCCCCGCACCATCGAGGTGACCACCTGTGGTGAACTGGTGGTGGGCTCGCCCGCCGCTGACATCGCCCACCAGGCGTTTTCCGGCCTGGGATTGTCGACGCGCTTCGATCAGGAAATGGGCGCCTTGTTCTGCCACCGCCGGCCGCGCCGCAGCGACGAGCCGGTGCCGGTGGTTGTTCATCTGATGACGGTGCATGGCGCCGAACATTCTCCCGCCAGCGTCGACACCGACCGTGCACGCTTCATCGGACGCGGGCGCACGGTGCACACGCCGATCACGCTCGACCGCGCTGGTCCACTTGATGGCTGCATAACCTTGCCGCTCGACGGCGTGGCGGCCATACGCCGGCGGGTGCAATTGCCCCCGGACGTGCCGGTGGTGATCGATGTGGTATGGGGCATCGCGGAAGATCAGGCCGGAGCGCTGCTCCTGGCCCAACGCTACCGCGAGCGCACGCTCACCGACCGCGTCTCCGGCTTGGCTTGGGCGCAGTCGCGATTGATGTTGCACCAGCTCGGTGTCGGCGAAGAAACCGCGCAGGCCGCCGCGCGGCTGGTAGCCGGGCTCGCAACGGTGTCGAACACCTGGCGCGCCCCGGCCGGCGTGGTGGCGCTCAATCGCCGACCGCAGTCGGCGCTGTGGCCGCATGGCATCTCCGGCGATCTGCCGATCCTGTTGCTGCGCATCGCTGACGTCGCCGATCTGGAAGTGGTGCGCGATTGCCTGGGTGCCTACGCTTGGTGGCGGGCCAAGGGCATGCCGGTGGACGTGGTCTTGTGGAATGATGATCCCACCGCCTACCGCCAGGATCTGCACGAACGCCTCACCACCCTGGTGGAGCAGGCCAAACCCCTCGATGGCCGACCAGGCATCGTGGTGCTGCGTCACGCCGATCAGGTGGTTGATGATGATCGCATCGCCCTGTTCAGCGCTGCTCGCGTGGTACTCGATGCAGCACATGGTCCGTTCCTGACCCAAAGCGCGCGACGTCCGCGCCCGCCACGGCTCATGCCGCTCCTGCAACCACCGCGCGCGCCGCGCAGCCGCGCGATGGCACCGGCGCCGATCCCGGCCGGTTTGACCTTCCTCAACGGCATGGGGGGATTCGACCAGGATGGTTCCTACATCGTGGTGCTCGACCCCAGTTCGACCACGCCCGCCCCATGGATCAACGTGCTGGCGAATGAAAACTTCGGCGCCTTGGTGTCGGCCACCGGTGCATCCTGCACCTGGGATGGAAACTGCCATGAGTTCCGCATAACGCCGTGGCCCAACGACAGCGTTACTGAACGTTGTGGTGAAGCACTCTACCTGCGTGATGAAGAGGATGGCGGCTTCTGGTCGCCCAGCCCGTGGCCAGCGGCGGCACCGGCCCGTTACGTGGCACGTCATGCCCTGGGCATGACTTCGTTCACCTGCCATCACGACGATCTGGTGAGTGAACTCACCACCTTCGTCGCTGCGCACGAACCGGTACGCGTCTGGCGCTGGCGCATCACCAATCGCGGTGAACGCGTACGGCGGTTATCAGTCACTTGGTGTGGTGAGCTGGTGCTGGGTGAACAGCGCCGCCGTGAAGCGCCATTCATCATCACCGCCCGTGATCCGTCGACCGGTGCGTTGACAGCGCGCAATCCCCATCATCCCGATCTCGCGCGACGGAGTGTCGCCATCGACGTCAACCTGCGTACACGCCATGTCAGCGGCGATCGCGCGACGGTGCTTGGTCGCAACCGCGGTTGGGAACGCCCTGAGGTGATGGTGCGCAGTGAACTTGACGGGCGAGTCGGTGCGGTCCTCGATCCGTGCTTGGCGATCCAAGCGCCGTTCGATCTCGCGCCTGGGCAGATGCGGGAAGTGATTTTCACTCTCGCCGGTGGCGACGGGATAGATGCGGCGACGCTGGCGGGACGTTGGTGTGCCCCAGGGGTTGCGGGTTCTGGCCAAGCTGAAGTGGCGGCACGCTGGCAAGGATTGTGCGATCGGGTGCAGGTCACCACCCCAGATCGAGCGCTTGACCTGCAGGTCAACCGTTGGCTGCCGTACCAGACCATCGCCTGTCGCGTGTGGGCGCGTGGCGCCTGGTATCAGTCCGGCGGAGCGATCGGTTTCCGCGACCAACTGCAGGACGCCATGGCACTGGTCCATGTCGATGCCGGGATGTTGAAGCGGCAGATACTGATCGCCGCCTCACGTCAGTTCGTCCAGGGCGATGTGCAGCACTGGTGGCACCCGCCTGCCGGACGTGGCGTCCGCACGCGCTGCAGCGACGATCTGGTGTGGTTGCCTGCGGCGGTGGTGCGTTACCTCGAAGCGACTGGTGACCATGCCATCCTCAACGAGGAGATCGCCTTCCTCGCCAGCAGTCGTAACTTGCCGGCCGAGGGCGATCTCTACGAGCAACCGCTCGACAGCGGTGAACGGGCTTCGCTCTACGAGCACTGCCTGCGGGCGATCAACCGCGCGCGCAAGCTCGGTTCCCATGGTCTTCCGCTGATCGGCAGTGGCGACTGGAATGACGGTTTCGATCGGCTGGGACATCACGGCCGAGGTGAAAGTGTGTGGTTGGCATTTTTCCTGCACCACGTCATCAGTGGCTTCCTCCCGATCATGCATGCTCGCAGTAGCGGCGTGCTCGCAGAGGAGTTGGCGGCATGGAACCAGGAGTTGATTCAAAGCGCCGAAGCGGCGTGGGATGGGAAGTGGTATCGCCGCGCCTATGACGATTCCGGCCAAGCGATCGGCAGCGCAGCCAATTCCGCCTGCCGCATTGATTCGTTACCGCAGAGTTGGGCGGTGATCGCAGGCAACGCAGATCCGGCACGCAGCCGCGTGGCCATGGATGAAGTCGACCGCCAGTTGGTCGATCGCGACCAGGGCATCGTGCGGTTGTTCACACCACCCTTCGGCGAACACGACGGCGATCCCGGTTACATCCGAGGTTACCCCGATGGCGTGCGCGAGAACGGTGGACAATACACCCACGCAGCGGTGTGGGTGGCCTTCGCCTTCGCTCGCCTGGGCGATGCGCGACGAGCCTGGGAGGTCGTGCGTTTGCTCGATCCCATCCGGCGCGGTGCCGACCCACGGAAGCTCTACCTGCATCGTACCGAGCCGTATGTGTTGTGCGGCGATGTCTATGGCGTCGAGCCGTGGGCGGGACGTGGCGGTTGGAGCTGGTACACCGGCTCGGCCGGCTGGCTCTATCGCACACTGGTGGAAGAACTGCTCGGACTGCGACTGATCGCTGGCCATCTGATCATCGACCCCCTGCTGCCTGACGATTGGCCCGGCTTCACCGCAACTTACCGGCGCGGCAATACCAGCTGGGCGATCGCGATCACCCGCGGCGATGACCTGCGCACCACCATTGATGGCGTCACACGCGAGGACCACTGCATACCGTTGACAGACGTTGGCGGCAGCCATCGGGTCGAAGTGATGCGCAGTGGACGCCGGACACACTGAAGCCGTGTTCAAGGCGCTGGAGGCCTGGCGGACACGAAGGCACCTTCATCTGACAGACGACATGACTGGCAGCAGTCTGACGCGGTGGTCTCCACGATCGGCATCGCGTTCACCTATCAGGAATCTTTCCCTGCGCGTTCGGTCGCGTTCGCACCACGAACACCTGGAATGCCTGCAATCGATTCCAGAAGATTGTGGACTACCACTTCGTCGCCGCAGTACGTCAACTGCATCTGCCACTGATCCTCGTGTGCTTTGACGTGGACTGCGCTGACGAGGGCGTTGTTTTCCAGTACCAAACGTACGCGCGTGAGCGCGAGATGGTCATTTATGACCAACCCGACCTCGCCTCGACGATCCGGGTCGCCGCGCAAGCGCGCCGCGAGCGAGCGTAGGCCCCACAGGACCAGCAAGATGACCACGGTCGCTGCGATGGCAGTCTGCACAAATCCGAGTCCTGCCAGAACACCAATGGCCGCGGTCGACCAGATCGAAGCAGCGGTGGTAAGTCCTTCGGTGCTGACCGTGCGGGTAATGATCGGACCAGCCCCCAGGAAGCCGACTCCGGCAATGACGTAACTCGCCAAACCACCGGGATCGACCACTCCTCCTGCGAGCGGAAATTCTACCAACCACCGTCCACACATGGTGAAAAGGCATGAGCCGAAAGCGATGAGGGCGAGGGTGCGCAAACCTGCGGCGTGGCGATTGACTTCGCGCTCGGCACCGAGAGCGAGGCCACACAACAAAGCCACGGTGGCAGGGACGAGAGCGTCGATCAACGGTGCGACTGCAAAGTAGCGTTCCATCACTGGCTCCGCTGTTCGCTCGATATCGTGATCACGCTGCTCGTCTCCTCCTGCCATCGCGGCGGATGATAGTCTTTATGAATGGATAAAGTACTCAGCCGCCCATGAGCTTGAACGTACGCATGCCGTCATGGTTCTTCCGTAGCAGCATGCACGATGTTCGGCTGGACATCAGTGCATCCACACCATTACCCACGGTACGGAAACCGAAACGGCGGAGTGTGGAAATCGCAACCTGCACCGCCAACGGCATGGTTGCGCCGCCATAGTTCGAGGTCCCCACCGGCAGAGCAAGGAAGTGCTTGTCCGCCGGCAGGAACATCGCCTACACTTCAAGGTCAAATCGGGTGACCGCTCTTATTGGATTCGAATTGTTCGGCGAGCCCAGCGAGCTCGTCGTCATCCAGCCTCTTCTTCAACTCATCGAACAAACCGCCGGCTGCTTCCTCTTCTTTCACATGATGGCGGATATCCTCTGCCAATACCACGAGCTTGGGCTTCCACCGCTCATCCGTCACTTCGGTCATACTGATTTCCGCGAGCAGACATTTTATCTGCGCATGTTCCTCTTCGGCCTCTAGTGCATCACCCTTGGTCTTGGGTTGTTCGAGCAGAATGGGGTAGAGATTCTCCTCCTCAAAGCGGGTGTGCAACGTGAGCGCCTCATGGATCTGCGTAAAAAGCTCCGTGCGCTTGCTGGTCGCTCTCTCGGTGGTTGCCAATGCTTCTTTCAGCAGGGCGCTCACCTCTTTGTGGTCTTTTTTGAGCATGGTGATAATGGACTTGGTCGCCATGGATGGGCTCCGCTGTAAGGGTAAGGGTTGAATTTCTCAGAGCGGTTGCTGTGCCAAACGTACATGCAGCGGGAACAAACAACGACGGCAATGACCGTGCGGAAACATCCGGTGGACTTCATGGGGCAAGCCATTTCGCATCCATTGTCCATCATTTACCCCCAGCGCTGTGCTGGAGGTCGCCAACGTCTCGCCATAGCTTCTGCCTGTTATCACAGATGGTTTCAACCTAAATCCGACAATCGAAGAAGGGATTTATCAACGCGAAGGCGCGAAGGCGCGAATAATCCTGGGTGATTGCGACCAATGGATCTTGTCCTTTCGTCACCTGGGCGGTGAAAGCCTGCCGGTATTCAACCCTTTGCGCCTTCGCGCCTTCGCGTTGAAAATCGGTTCTACTGCCGGATGTAGGTTCAACATCACCTGCGTACGTGATGTGCCTCCGGCGAATTAATATGGAACGCCCCCTGCAAAGCAGGGGGCGTGAGGGATGCCGTCAAGCGTGGCTCGCAAAAGATGATGTCAGTGTCGGGCGCTGTTTGAGGGCATCTGGTTTGGACAAAGCAGCCAGCGTGCCAATTCATTTTCCCCAGCCGACCCACCTTTCATGACGGTTTTCGTTTGAGCCATCTCAGGACGCAGGATGCGGCCTGATCTGCTGAGGCATTTTGCAGGAACATAATTTATTCGCATCGTGACAGCGGAGCTGATATAGGAGCGCTCGTTTGCAGCGCCCTTTATCCTCCCCCATTTTCCACATTCACTCTTTCACATTCACTCTTCCACATCCACTCTTCCACATCCACTCACTCCCATTCCATTCCATCAACGAGCCCGCCATGCCCAACCGTCCCACCAAGCCCACTGGAAAAGATCCTAAACACGAGCAGCTCGCTCGTTCGGAAGAACGACCGGACGACCAGTTCCTCACCACCGACCAAGGCGTGCGGGTGGCCTCGACCGATGACTCGCTCAAAGCCGGTGAACGCGGGCCGACGCTGCTCGAGGATTTCCATCTGCGTGAAAAGATCATGCGCTTCGACCATGAGCGCATCCCCGAACGCGTGGTGCATGCACGTGGCGCGGGAGCACATGGAAATTTCCAGGTGTACAAGTCGCTCAAGCCGCTCACGCGCGCCGCATTCCTTCAAGATCCGGCGGTCAAAACGCCGGTTTTCGTTCGTTTCTCGACGGTGGTCGGATCCCGTGGATCTGCTGACACCGTACGCGACGTGCGTGGTTTCGCGGTCAAGTTCTACACCAGCGAAGTGAATTTCGACCTGGTGGGCAACAACATGCCGGTCTTCTTCATCCAAGACGGCATGAAGTTTCCCGATCTGGTGCACGCGGTGAAACCGCAGCCGAACAACGAGATCCCGCAGGCCCAGTCGGCGCACGACAGTTTCTGGGATTTCGTTTCGCTGACCCCCGAGACCGCACACATGGTCCTGTGGGTGATGTCGGACCGCGGCATCCCACGCAGCTACCGCATGATGGAAGGCTTCGGCGTCCATACGTTCCGACTGATCGACCATGCCGGCAAAGCGCAGCTGGTGAAGTTCCATTGGAAGCCGCTGCTGGGTGTGCACTCGCTGGCATGGGAGGAAGCCCAGCAGATCGCCGGCAAGGACGCCGATTTCCATCGCCGCGATTTATTTGATGCGATCGCTGCTGGCGCCTTCCCGGAGTATGAACTTGGACTGCAGGTGATCCCCGAAGAGGACGCCCAGACGCACGGCTTCGATCTGCTCGACGCGACCAAACTGTTGCCGGAGGAGATCGTGCCGGTGCAGCGCGTCGGCAAGCTGACGCTCGACCGCAATCCGGTGAACTTCTTCGCTGAGGTCGAGCAGGTCGCGTTCTGCGTCGGCAACGTCGTCCCTGGGATCGACTTCACCAACGATCCGTTGCTGCAGGCGCGGTTGTTCTCCTACCTCGATACCCAGATCACGCGGCTCGGCGGACCGAACTTCGCCGAACTGCCGATCAACCGCCCCATCGCGCCGGTACATAACAATCAGCATGACGGCTTCGCCCGTCAGACCATCAATGGCGGTGTCGCCAACTACCTGCCGAATTCGTTGTCGAACGGCAGTCCCCGTCCGGCGACCCCCGCTGAAGGTGGATATCAGCATTACCAGGAACGACTCGACGGACGTACGGTGCGCGCGCGCAGTCCGAGCTTCCAGGATCATTTCACTCAGGCGAAGCTGTTCCTCGACAGCCAATCCCCGGTCGAGCGAGTGCACCTGACCGATGCGTTGTGTTTCGAGATCGGCAAGGTCGATCGCCTACCGGTGCGCGAGCGCGTGGTGAACGACATCCTCGCCAAGATCGATCCTGACCTGGCGGCAATCGTCGCGCAGGCGGTCGGCGTCTCTGCACCGAAACCCGCCACCCGTC
>JANPLC010000184.1:0-21029 GCA_031426335.1 Planctomycetota bacterium | reverse complement strand
CCGCAGGTGCAGCCGCAGCGACGACCGGCACCACATCAATACCGACATGTTGAATGATGCCGAGGCCACCGAGTTGGTCACGGGTCAGGCGCAGCGCTTCGCTCGACAACGGCGCACCGGCAGTGATGGCGATATGATCCGCGATGACCGCTTGCGACAAACCTGTCTGGCTCTCGATCGTCACAGTACGCACCCGCGGAGTCGGTGGACGCGCGCCCACCACTTTGGCCCGCCAGGCGTGGTACGCCTCGGGCGAGACACTGAGCGCCGCCAAACGTTCCTGCACCGGCTTGGTCGCGTCGTAGCCTTGGGTGATGGCCTTGGCGTACTGGCCGAAGTCCATCAAGCCGATGGCGCCGATCTGGGGCTGGATCAACACATCGGCAGGACGCAGCGCCGCGAGCGAAAGGCGACGGTTCTCTTGCATCAGGATGGTCAACATCTGGTTGAACACCCCCATGGCCGACAGCCCAGTGAAGCTCACTTCATTTTCATCGATCAGATCCACCGCAATAATCACGTCAGCGCCCAGGCTCTGCGCCAGACGCACGGGGAAGTTGTCGACCACACCGCCGTCCATCAGCAATTTGTCGCCGACGGCGACCGGCGCGAATACTCCAGGCAGCGACATGCTGGCGCGAATGACGGTCGCCAGATCGCCCTCTGCGGGGGCGAACGCGACGCCAGTGCTGATTTCTGTCGCGACGCAGCGAAACGGGATCGGCAACGCATCAAATTCTTTGATCGAGCCCACCGGCAACAGCAGGTGTTCAAGGAAGGCCTCGGCGTTCAAACCCAGGATGAAACCCGGCGGCAACGCGACGCCCCCATCCCGCCAACCGACCTCCAGATCGACCTGGAAGCGGCGGTCGTCCTGGCGCCTGCGATACCACAACTGGTCGCGTGGCGGTTTGTCGCTGAACAAGCTGCTCCAATCCGACTCGGCGAGCACCTGCTCAACGCCGGCAGCATCATACCCGGCAGCGTAGAGTCCGCCCATGATCGACCCCATGCTGGTGCCGACCACCAGATCGATGGGGATTTGGAGTTCTTCCAGGCGTTTGATCACACCGGCGTGCGCCGAACCGCGCGCGCCGCCGCCACTGAGCACCAACGCGATCTTTGGTCGGGGCTCCGCAGCGAAAAGCGCCGGAGCGACGCCGCTGAGCAGCAGCAACACCGGCAGCAGGAACCCACCGTGACGCGGCCACCATGACAGGAAAACAGTGGCCATTCCCGTGGTCTCCCCCTTCGCTCCGTTCCGCCGATTCAACTGGTTATCCCTTGCGGTTTCGCCTCACGACTTTCGACGCTCGCGTTCACCACCGTCATCGTCACTCGCTGCCGCCAAGTGCGCGAGTCCTCAGGCTCTTAAGCAAAGATCCAATTCTCCCAGCTCTGGATGCGCATGAGGATGCCACGCACCAGCGCCAAGATGTGGCTGTCGGTGGTGAAGATGGTGGCGGTGGCATCCGTACCGACGGGCAGGGTGAGTTGTTTTATCCGTTCGTCGGTGATTTCGAGCAGCACGGGGATGCGCCCTGGATGGCTATCATAGGGCGCTCGAATGAGTTGCCCGTTGGGGCTCAGGGTACCTTCGGCGAGGGCCGGCAACACGCGGATCACTTTCGCGCTGAACACATGCCCAGGCGCGGCGGTGATGGCGACCTCGGCCTGATCATCGGGATGGATGCCGAGCAAGGCCTGTTGCGGAAAAGAACCGACCCACATGCGTTCGTCGTGGATGAAGGTCATCACCGTGGCGAACGGCATCGGCATGACGAGTTGGCCTGGACGCAAGGTCACCTGAGTCACCATACCATTGGCCGGCGCGCGCACGGTGCAGCATTCCAGATTGAATTGTGCCTCGCCACGGGCAGCGGTCAGGCGGGCCACTTCGGCCTGGTACTGCTGCACGTCGTACACCGAACCGGCGCCGGTCTTGGCCAATTCATCGGTCTGCTTCAAGCGGGTCTCAGCGAATGCGAGTTGCGCAACGACCTGAGCCAGACGTTCACGGTACGCGGTGTCATCGACGCGGAACAACACGTCACCCTTGCTCAAAGGGATGTTCGGCGTCACCGGCACTTCGATCACCTTGCCTTGGATCAGGCAGGTGATCGGCGTCGACGGAGCATACAGGCGCACGTCCTTGGCAACCGGCGCGTACATGTTCAGGATCAAAAATCCGAAAAGTCCTCCGACCACCGGGATGAAAATCGCCGTGACCACGGTGTAGTCATTGACCGGGATCAATTTCAGTTTCTTAAACACCAGCCAGCAGATGAAGCCATAAACCGCGACGATGAGTTCGAGCATGTCAGACTTCTTTCTTCGACGAGACTGATGCGGGGGCCACTGGTGGGAGCATCTCGGTCGGTTGGTTGGCTAGACGCCGTTCCAGTTCCGCAACGCGGGCAAGGAGCGCCGCATCGACACCAGCACCCTCGACCCGCACCGCGAAGGTCTTCCCAGGCATGATCGACCAGAAATAGACGATCGGCCAGATCGCGTGCAGGGTGAACAAGCTGATCCAGCACATGTGATGGATGATGCGTTTGTGCGGGTGGTTGTTGGCTTCCGCGATGTGGTGCGGAATGCCGTGCAGCCAGACCATGAAGTAGACCACCATGGTCAAACCCAGGCACAGGATGGCGAGGCAGAGGAGTTCGAAGCCGGTAGTCATTTCTTATCCTTCGGCACGGCCTTGGAGGGCGGTGATTGATCTTCCGGCGTGGGCGGCGGCAATTCGAAACCACCACCCAGGCTGAGGTGCAGATTGATGCGATTGGTCAGCGCTTCGACCTGGATGGCCACGCGCGCCAGCCGCGCCTGTAGCGCGCGTTCCTGTACCAGGATGAGCAGCAGCTGATCGATGGCACCGGCATCGAAGCGCGCCTGGGTCAACCGTTCGGCTTCGTTCTGGTCCTTCTCCGCCGCGGTCAGCAAGTCGACGCGGGTAACCAGGCGACGGGATTCTGTCAGGGCGGTTTCGACTTGGCGGAAGGCTTCGAGCGCGGCCTTGCCGTACAACGCCAGCGCTTCCTCCTGCTTGGCGGTTTCAATGACCACCTGTTCCTTGAGACGACCGCCATCAAAGATCGGGCCGAGCATGTTGGCGCCGACGTTCCACAGCGCGTCGTTGAGCGACATCGACTGGAAATCCTGCGACAACGCGCCGGCATTGGCGGTGATAGCAAAACGCGGATAACGCGCGGCTTTGGCTGACTCCACCTGATTGAATGCTGACGCGACGCGGCGCGTAGCAGCGATCAAATCCGGTCGGCGTTCCATCAACTGACTGGGCAAACCCGCCGGCGGTGGTGGCGGCATTTCCGGTAACGTAGTGGCGATGGTCAGTTCGGCGGAAGGATAGCGACCGAGCAATACCTGCAACGAACGCGCGGCATTTTCACGGCCACTCTTGGCTTTTTCCAAGGCGTCTTCGGCCCCCGCGAGGTCGGCGCGCGACAAAGCGACATCGGTGCTGGCGGCTTTACCAATCCGCTGACGCTCGGTAGCGATTTCCAAGTTGCGTTTACGCAAGGCGACGGCGCGGGTAAGCACGTCTTCTTGCTGCACCGCCTGCGTGGCGAGGAACCAGCCCTTCGCCACCTGCGCCGCCAGCGATTCACGCGCGAACGCCGTGTCAGCTGCCGTGGACGCATACGCTTCTTGCGCCGCGCGCTGACCAGCCGAGAGCCGACCCCACACGTCGATCTCCCACGTCATGGTCAGGCCCGCGCCCATCTGATCGGTCTTCGGGGCGTTGCCGCCGCCACTGGTGCCCGCACCAGCGGCAAGACTCACTTGCGGCTTGAGATCCGCCCCGGCCTGACGCGCCTTTGAGGCCGCCTGATCCAGCCGCGCGGTCATCGCTGCAAGATCACGATTACCAACGATCGCCTCGGCGACCAATTTTTCTAATTGCGGATCCTTGAAGGTCTTCAACCACCCATCGGCGACCGCGCCGGCCTCGGCCTCCGACACAAAACCCTTCGTCGGCACCGCGCCGGGCAGCGCGCCAACAGTCAGGTCGGCATCGCGCGGCGTGTCTTTGGCACCACAAGCGACCAACCACAACGTGGCCGAAAGCAACAGCAGACGCGTGGAAGACATGGGGCAATTCTCCTGGAGATACCGGGGTGGGAGCGTCCGCCCCCAGGGAAAGCGTGCAAGGACCGAAGCATGCACGCAGCGAATTCGCCGGCGAATAACCTGAGGGACAGCAGATCCTCGCCTTGTTCCGGAGTGCATGCTCCCAATGGTGATGCCGCTTCGCCGACCCGCGCCGTGCGCGCTCTTCCTTGGAGGCTTCCGTGAATGTTCCGTCAACATCCCCCTACGATTTGGTGGTCATCGGCAGCGGCCCAGCTGGCAGCAGCGGTGCCCTGGCGGCGTCCTATTTCGGCAAACGGGTTGCTCTGATCGAACGGGCAAAACATGTCGGCGGTGCCGGCATCAACACTGGCACCATCCCCAGCAAAGCGCTCCGCGAAAGCGCGGTGCAACTGTCCGGTAGTCGAGCGCGCGCGATGCTCGGAATCGCGGTCACGCTGAAGCAGGAGACTCTGCTAGCAGATCTCTCTTACCTGAGCCAGCACGTTCAGAAGACCTTGCGCGTCCACACTGAATTCCGGCTGAACGCCCGGCACGCCACCACGCTGCATGGGGATGCCACGCTGGTCGATGCGACTACCGTGCGGGTCACTGCAGCGGATGGCACCTCGAGCGTCATCACCGGGAAACATCTGCTGATCGCCACCGGTTCGTCGCCCTTGCGCCCACCGGAGTTCCCCTTCGAACATCCCAGGGTGCATGATTCGGATGAGATCCTGGAGATCAGTGAACTGCCCAAGCGCTTGGCGGTGGTTGGCGCTGGTGTGATCGGTTGCGAGTACGCCTGTACCTTCGCCGCTCTGGGCATCGAAGTGCACGTCATCGATGGACGCGACTCGCTCCTATCGTTCCTCGATCGCGAAATATCCGATGCCATCACCAATGCCATGAAACGGCGCGGGGTGACTTTCCATTGGAAGGAGCGGGTCGTCCGCTGCGATGCGCCAGCGAGTGGCGATGTGCAAGTGACCTTGAGCTCAGGGAAGACCCTGGGCTTCAGCGATGTCCTGGTCGCTTCGGGACGCACCAGCAACACCGAAACGCTCAACCTCGCGGCCGCTGGTTTGGTGCCAGGGAAACGTGGCCTGATCCCGGTCAACGAATGGTATCAAACCGCGGTTCCCACCATCTATGCCGCAGGCGATGCGATCGGTCCGCCAGCCTTGGCAGCAACCGCCATGGAACAGGCACGCGTGGCAGTCTGTCACGCCTTCGACCTGACCAAGAAAACCACCTCGCCGATCCTGCCCACCGGCATTTATTCAATCCCGGAAGCGAGCATGGCCGGACTGACGGAGGAGGCGGTGAAGGAATCCGGCGTGCCCTACATCGTCGGCCGGGCGTCCTACCAGGAAAATCCCCGTGGCTGCATGTTAGGCGACAAGGACGGACTGCTGAAGCTGATCTTCCGCCGCAACGACATGCGCCTACTCGGCGTTCACGTGGTCGGTGAACAGGCTACCGAACTGGTGCACATCGGCTTGATGGCGCTGCAGTGCAATGGCGACGCCGAATTGTTCAACCGCATGTGTTTCAACTATCCGACGCTCGGCGATCTCTACAAAGCAGCCACGTACATGGCCATCGCCAGCCGCCTGCAGGTGCCAACGTCCACGCCGTGACCGGTCAGAAGCCCACCTTCCGGCACGTGCGTGCTGGAAGGTGACGCTCAATTATCTGTCGATCAGAAATGGATGCCCGCGCCGAGGCGGACATAGGCGTCGGTACCGGTGAAGGTGCCGTTGCTGCCAACGGCGACACCACCGCCGCCGGTACCAGCATAGAGCGCGACATCCGCAGCCGACCAGTAATCGACACCGCCGCCGAAGACCACTTCGATTTTCTGCGCAATGGTCAGGCGCAGGTCGATGGCGGCGGCGATCTCGATTCGGCCGGAGTCTGACTGCAGGTCGTAGCGGGAGCCATCAATGACCACGTCCTCAGCGCTGAAATCCACGAAGCCGAGGCCGCCACGGAGGTGGGGCACCAACGCCAGCCACAGCTTCTTTTCTGGCGGGATCAGGTGGATGGTCGCACCACCTTGCAGGCCGAAGCCCCAGGTCTCCATGTCGGCGGATTCCTGTGTGGTGCCGCCCACGCCCGTGAAGGTCCGGCCCTTCCAGTTACGATCTTCGTAAAAGAAATACATGCCGCCGCCGGGACGGACACGGTCGCCATCCAGCTGGGTGAAGGCATTGAGTTCGTAACGCTCGCCCGAACTCCAGTCATCGCTGAAATAACCCACGCTGAATTCTTGCGAGGCGTAGCTGATGACATCGAAGGTGACACTGATGCCCTTGAGGCCATCGATGCCTTCCACCGCGGTGGCGGAGGTGATGGAAGCAGCGAGCAGGGGAACCAGGAACAGGGTGCGCATGAGCATTCCTTTGGGTGGTTGGCGAGCGGCGAGAGTGTTAGCGGCGTGGATCAGAAGTCGACCGTCAGAGCCAGTGCGGCACGCATCTCATCGGGAACTTCATAATCCAGCAGTTCGGTCCGCTCCAGCGAAGCGGCCACCGACAGATCGATGCGTAGCGCCCACAAATTGAGCCCGGCGCCGAGGGTCGCCACCGGGCCGATGTCACTTTCGGCAATGTTCTGATACAGGCCGACGCGCAGCGCGAGGATGTTCCACGGATTCACTTCCAAACCGGCGCCGACGCGCTGGGTTTCGTAACCGCTGAACGAGGCCTCACCGGGAAGCAGATCGGCATCCAGAGCAATGGTCATCCAGGTCCACGGAATGAACGCCACGCCCACGGCGACTTGCGGATCGACGCGCACGTCCTCCACCACCTGGGGCTGACCATTAAATTCGTTGGTAAAGCCATCGAAGGTCGGCGAATTGAGATTACGCCCGACGATGCCCACCTGGAACCACTGCCAGCGTCCGGCGAGCGACAGGTCGATGCCCCAGTTCACCGTGGTCTGTGCATTGTCAGGGGCGCTTTCCAGGCTTTCGAGCGCGCCATCCTTGAACACCGATACCTGCGCACCCGTGACGCGTCCGATCATCAGCTTGAGTGATCCCCCGATCGCCCAGTGGTCATCGATGGCCCAGCCGTAACTCAGCGGCACTTCGGCCAAGCCGAAACCACGGATGCGCATCACGGTGTCGTTTTCATCCAGGCCAGCAGCGGTGCCCTCAGCGGCATTTTGCAGGATGGTCACCGTGGTGGTGACTTGATCGGGGTTCAGCCCGGCTTGGCGCATCTGGTAATCGATGCGTTCGACTGCCTGCGTTGCCGTTGCATCCGTGCCGAAGGCGCCCGTCCCACCAAGCCGGACGTACAACGAATCACGCTGGGCGTTGCTCAGCAACACCACCTGATTGTCAGTTTCCACACCTGTGTTGTTGACGATGGCGGTCGCCAGATCCGTTCCCGCCGATGCGCCGACATAACTGAGCACGACGTTGGCCAAGTCCGTGCCGCTGACCAGGGTCGCCGCTTGGCCGTAGACCCGCACGCCCAAGGCCGCATGACCGATGCGCACGGAAACGCCGGCATTGGCGTCGGCGCTCACCGCATTGCTGTCCTTCAGGATGTCATTGATCGCGGCCCCCGCCCGCACCAAGGCGCGCAAATCCGCGGAGCTGGTGATGCCATTGGTACGCAGGCCGTCGACATCGAGGTCGTTCAGGATCTCAACCAATTCCGGGAGATCGCCATGCACACGGACACCGGCGCTGACGTCGAAGCCGGTGCCCCAGCCCTTCCTTGCCAACTCCTGGTTATCCGGCCCGGTCGCCCGGCCATAAAAACCGAAGAGCGCGGGATTGTAAAACTGCGCGGTCTGGTCGTTGGTCGAGGCCACACCGGTGCCACCCATGCCCAGGGCCCGTGGGCCGACGATGTAGGCGTCCATCGCGGCGAGCTGCCCCCAAATGCCAGCCCCCACCAGTGACACGGTCGGCAGAAGGGCAAGAAGTGAGGGGCGGGGCATAATGGATGATTCCGGGTATTAAACGATTCAATCCGTGTCGCCTGCTGATGACGTCAGGCGTAAGAGTGCTCAGAACACCCTGGGAAAGCCGGCTGTTCTTTTGTACATTTCGCGGGCGAGGTCTAACCGAATCATCAACCGGAGAAAGCCGCAGATTCCGCTGGCTCTCCTAAGGAATGGCGGACACCCACGGGCCAAATGAAACGCAAGTGCCATTGAGATCGGCATGGAAATCGAGCGCCCGGACAAAGTCCACAGCGGACGATGCGATCACTCGCCTGGAGTGTACCAGATCGGTGAGGTATACCCGCGTTCGATGATGGTCATGCGCGTGCCTTCCAGCGGCTTGTTGCCGAAGCGTTTGGCGTCGTACGCGGTCCAGCGTGGCGTGGGGATCTCCAGCACGCGGACGTAATAGAACGCGCGCTGTTTGGCATCGAACGCCGGATCCTGCCAGACACTGATCAGTTCGGCTGCGCCGATGGTGTTGGTCCAGGTGGCGTTGGCGACGTCGACGATGTTGCCCACGGGCGGCACCTTGCCGTCCGCACCCGGTTTGCGGTCGCCGCTCCACGCCACGTCGTAAACGCGTTCGTGCAGTTCGCCCTTTGCGTCGAGCCAGCCCTTGATCACTTGCAGGCGATCGAGGTTCGCGCCGAGCGGATCCTTCATCGCTGCGACCAGGAAACTCGCCGACTTGCCGGCGGGGGCCTTGCTCAGGTCGCCGCCCATCGGCACGCCCTTGCTGTAACCGATCTGCGCCGGGTTACGCGTGGTGGCATCCGCCGTGGTGAAATCCCAGCCGCCGAAGAAACGCACGGTCAGGCGTGAACCAGTGGTGGCGTAGGTCTCCTTGCGCTGCATCGCGTCCCAGATTGATGCGCGGGTGTTTTCCTGCGCCCACACTGCGGCATAACCGGACGACCCGACTTCCCAGTCCATGATCTTCACGCCAGTCTTGGCATTGTTCACAAAGGTCGCGGTCAAGCGGTGCGGACTCGGCTCCTGCGGCGTGGTCTTGCCGAAGAAGTTTTCTTCCTCCACCGCCGCGAGACCGGTGTGCGCGTCGGTGCTACCGACCAGGCCAAACTTGTAGGGATTGATGCCCAGATCCTGTTCGAGCTTGATCCCGTTCTTCAGGCCTGCGCGCGCATACTCCCCCGACAACATCGGCTTGGTCTTCGCCTCGCTGCCGTCGAGGTTGCCCTTATCCCACAACTCGAAGTCGGCGAATTCGTCGTTGGGCGAAAGGAACGGATGGGCCTCGCCGGTGCCCTTGGTCTGAGTCACTTCGTAGAGCCGTTCCCATTTGGCGCGCGTCTCGGCGTAGTCGCGGTCGACCTTCTTGCCGAACTGTTCGACGATCGGGAACATGCGGCCGTTGCTGAGGTTGCCGTTGTGCGCGATCGCGAGCACGCTGCCACCGGTTTTGCTTTCGTAGGTCGCCATCCACTTCCACAAGTCGACCGGGTTATCGCTGCCGAACGGTGGATAGACGGTGAACGGCTCGACCTGGATCGCCTTGTCGCCGTTGTCGCGGAAGATGACGTTGCGGTGCAAGTTGTTGCCACCGGTGTTGGAGGTCCACTCGAAGCCGATGAAGGCGGTGAAGCGACCGGGCTCATTGTAGTGCTCGGCGGCATCGATGGTTTCTTTCCACGCACCGCGGTAGGCGCGCGTGCCTGGGAAGTACATCAGCTCCTTGGGGAAGGTGCCCTGCGAAAAGGCGACGATGATCTCCATCGCCGCGTCGCCGCCCTTACCGGCCTGGATCATGTCGTACCACTTGCGTCCCGTCGGGTGGCTGAGCACTTCCGGTTTGCCCGCGAAGAGATCGGGAAAGAACCCCATGTTGTCCGAGTGGTCGGCAACCACCAGGAAGTCGAGCGGACGCGAAAGCTTGGCCTGCTGACCGCTGGAGGCGGTGACCTCCTCACCGCGCGCGAAACGATAAGCCGCGCGCGGATCGATGCGTGCACCGAAGGCGCCGGCATCCATCGAGAACGAGGTGTGCAGGTGGGTGTCACCAAAATACGCGCGCGTGGGAAACGTGCGACCCGCATAGGGCGAGTACGGCGCTTTGCGCGCGACCCGTTCGGCTGCCGCCGGATCGAGTTTACCGGCGTCACCGCCCGCGTGTTCCTCGGCCCACACGAAGGACGAGCCGAAGGCCAGGCTCATCAGCAGGACGGAAGAGATGGTGCGCAGCGTCACGAGACCTCCTTGGGCGTCCCGCTTCGGTCGGGCGCGGACGAGTGATGGGCGGAATCTAACCCGGCGCATGGGTAGGCGCAATGCACGAGCATGCTGCCGTAGCAACACTCCAGGCCACTGATACTTGCTGTGCCAATCCCGATGAATGGACGATGACGTACAGTGATCTGTTGTTTTGATGAAGAGTCATGGTGTGCGGGATGAACCGGCATGATGTCGGAGGCATGCTACGCACCACAGTCCCATGAGCGCATGCAAGCCAACGGCCGGCCACAGCCCGAGCGCGGAGAGCTGCAACCCGATGGCCGCATGCAGGAGCACGGCGGTGGCCACCAGATTGTACACCAGCATGGCGGTGACGAGTCCGCGTGCTGCACCGCTGTGAGCGTCGCGACTCCCGAGAGCGCACGCCAAACCGAGCGACAACAGCCCCGCTCCAGCGACACGCGCCACGACCGCACCACCCGGCCCATCCAGGGTCACGCCGAGCAGCAGCGCTAGCGGGAGCGATGGCGACACCAGCAACGCGATGCCGATCCCCGCTTCGAGGGCGGCACTCACCAGCAGGAGGATCCTGATCGTCATGTGGTTGCTTTCTGCCCCGATGGCGCGGGCGATACCGGGTGGAGAGTTAGCCGATGGCGAGGGTACGCGTAATGAACCAGAATGCGGCTGTGCCACCGATGAGGTAGACCGGCACGAAGCGCAGCCACGGTGGCGCCGCGACGGTGCACCGTCGAAGCCCGGCGACCACCACCAGGACGGCAGCGACGAACAGCAATTGGCCGGCCTCGATGCCGAGGTTGAACAGCAGGAGTGCCAGCGGGATGTCGCCCGCCGGGAGACCGACCTCGCTGAGCGCGCCGGCGAAACCGAAACCGTGCAGCAAGCCAAAGGTGAACGCCACCAACCACGGATGGCGCGAGGTCAGGCCGGGAACTCCACGTTGTAGTTTCACCACCTCGCTGGCGAGGAAGAGGATGCTGAGTGCGATCACCGCTTCGACCGGCGCGATGGGGATGTGCACGTACCCGAGTGTTGCCAAGCCCAAGGTGATGCTGTGCGCCACGGTGAACGCGGTGATGGTTTTGACCAACGGACCGATGCCGCGTAACAGCAGCAGCAGGCACAACACGAACAACAGGTGATCGATGCCCAGCAAGATGTGCTCGACACCGAGCAGACCGTAGGTCGCCACTGGTACACCACCGCCCTCGGGGCCGGGCACCACGAACGACGGTGACGACGGCCGCAACAAATGTGTCACCGTGCGTCCATCCCGGAACTCGATGCGCACCAGCACGTCGAGCATCGTCGCCTGCAAGCCGTGCACGACGATGTCGCTGCCGACCAAGCCCTGGCCGCCGGTGCTGATGCTCCAGCGTTTCACGCGGGCACCGGGTAGCGACTCGTCGCTCGGCACCCGGGGAAAGAACACCGTCTTCGCGTGTGGTGGCAGTTGCGGATGGATCGGCGGCGCACCGCGTGCCAGCGCCGAGAGCGGAAATGAACAGCCACAGGACAACGTGAGAATCTCGCCGGGCGCTCCTGATGACGCCGTCGTCGCTGAAGCGGCTTCAACGTGTGGCAACTCCTCGCCGACCACCGGCGCGCCACCAGGGACTGGGAGTTTCCACAGCACGCTGAAGTCACCCGGCGCGTGTTCACGCAGGTCGAGCAGCGCCGGGCGTATCTCATGCGCCAAGACGGTGGCGACCATGAAGACGACGAGGATGAATACGCGCAACAGCATCAGGGTGCGGTCGCAGGAGGCGTGATCGCAGGAGCGGTGACCGGCGCGGTCATCGCTGGTGCTCTTGGCGAACCGGGCGGTGCACGAACAGCAGCATCATCGATGACGATGACGTAGCGTTGCTGCAGTTGATCGACCAACGTCTGATTGGCGCGTAGCCGTTGATCTTCGAGGTAATCCCGCAGGACACGTTCGCGCACCTCGGTCAACGCCACCGATTGCCCAGACAAGCGAGCAGTCACGTGCACCACATGCAGCCCATAACTGGACGTCAGCGGACCACTCCAGATCCCCTGCGGTGCTGCCGCCAATTGGGTGGCAAAGACTCCACCGAACAACGCGGTCAAGTCATCGCCCGTCTGGTCCGCGAACTCGAAACCATGCAGGAATCCATCACCGACGGAGTCCTCACTGGCACCCTGCGTCAACGCGATGACCGCCGCTTTAGCGGCCGCCTCCGCCTGTGATCCACGTTTCTGCGTGCTGAAAAAAACGTGACGGAAGGTGACGCGTCCGGGTTTGGCATACTGCCCAGCCCGACCGTCGAAGAACCGCTGAAGCGTCGCGTCATCCGGCGGTGCGGTCTGCGCCAGATCGCCGGTCAAGAACTCCATCTTCTGCGCCAAGCGCCGGCGCACGATGCTGTCATCGCGATCCAGCCCGAGCGCCAACGCCTCGCGGTAGAGCACCTCCTCGCGCAGGTGCGCGGTGATCAGCCCACGCAATTCCTGTTCATCCGGCAGACGCTGGTACTGCCGACGGTATCCCTCGCGCATTTGCGTCAGATGCCCCGCGGTGATCTCGATGCGTCGGGTGGAATCCACCGCGGCGGTATCGGGCGTCATCCATGCATGGAACCCGAACAACACCCCACCCAGCAACAGAAAATGCAGGAGCGGTTCTTTTACGTACGCGATCATCGTCATGGCGTGCCATCAATGCCGCAGCCCTGGGCTTACGCCAGCGTCAAGGTCGGCGTGATACTTTTATTGGTCGGCGATGCTTCGGTCGCTGGTTTGGGCAGGTGGCGTTCCTGCCACCACGCGCGTGCCATGACCTGATTCCAGCCACCTGCATCCTGACAGGCGTTGAGCGCGGCGGCGAACGCTGCCGCATCGCCAAATCGCTCAGCCGGATCCTTGGCCAAGCAGCGCATGATCACCGCTTCGAGATCTGCCGGGATTGGCAGTGCCGTGCGCGCTGACGGCAGCGGTGGCGGGGTGTTCAAGTGGTCCATGACCACGCGCATGACGCTCTCGTGATCGAACACGCAGTGGCCGGTGAGTAGGAAATAGCCGACGCAGGCCAGAGAATACAAGTCACTGCGGCCATCGACATCCTTGGCCTGCCGGGCGATCTCCGGGGCCAGGTATTGCGGCGTACCAGTGATGGTGTCCCCGCGCGAGAGCCGTGCCGATGATTCGGTGCTCTTCACCAGGCCGAAATCGAGCACCTTCACCACGTCGACCTCTCCGCCACGTTCGCACAGAAACAGGTTGGCGGGTTTGATATCGCGGTGGATGAGGTTGCGCGCGTGCGCCTCGGCCAGTGAGCCGCAGGCCTGCACCAACAGATGGATGACGCGCGCCGCTGGCAGCGGGCCGTAGGTGCCGACCACGTCCTCCAGGTCGATGCCACGCAGCAGTTCCATCGCGTAATAGAATGTGCCGTCATCGGTGCGGCCGTAGTCGTAGATCTGGATAGTGTTGGGATGGGTGAGCGTGCAGCAGAGTTGGACCTCGCGTTCGAAACGCGCGATGGCTTCCTGATCGGCTTGGCCAGTGATGAGTTTGACCGCGACCTCGCGTCGCATCAGGCGATGAGTGGCTAGGTACACTGCGCCCATGCCCCCTTCGCCGATTTTTTTCGTCAGTTGATATTGTCCAAGTTCAGCGATCGCCTGCTGCGCCCGCGCCAAACGCCGCCCCAGCGCGCGGTTCGACAACAGGTAGACCACCGCCGCCAAGGTGCCGATCAGCAACAATGCCGACATGCCGAGCACACTGTAGCGTCCGATCACCACCGGACGCAATGCTGCGTCGCGATCGATGCCGACGTAGAGCCCAACCCCAGGAACGTCTAGCCAGCGAGTCGCGGCTACACGTGCAATCCCGAGATGATCCGGCGCACCAGTCAGATCGATGGCTGAGCCATTGCTGATTGCCGCCGCTACCAACGGCAGCAATGGTCCATCGCCGTTCAACGCAGGTGTCCGCAAGGTCGTTTCGAGCCCGCGACCAGCAGCAAACGCCACGCGATCATTAAGATGCCGGCCTTCGCGATCGAAGACATAGGCCACACCAAACGTGCGATCGCGGCCATTATCGATGATCTCCGCGAACTGGCGTTCCGGTGCCATGGTCAGGACCAACACCGCCGCCGGCCCGACGCGGCCATCGATGGCGACCATCGCCAACAAGCGCGGCTGTCCGCCATCACCAAACGGATTTCGCACCGGTGGCGTGACGAGCGACGGCGATTCCAGTGCACGCGCGAGCGGAGCGCGCACATCGACGCCGATGGCGCGACCGTCGCTCGCGCCATCAACGCCGAGCACCACGGTGCCGCCACGATCGACTACGGCGAAACCATCAAATCCCAGGCCGAAAACATCCTCCTGCAACGTGGCCCGCAGGTTCTCACGCGTTTCCTTGCGACCAGCGAGCAGACCAAGCACGCCGGCACGCACATCGCTGCGGTGGGCCAGGACCTCTGCCTCTAAGGTTTTCATCTGCAGCCAACCCGCGAGGGCCCGCGCGGTCGAGGCCAGATCCGCCTCCAGACGACGTTGCACCTGCGTGTGCACGGCGTCGACCGTGGCCGAGTACGTGAACCACGAAATGAGCAAATCGGCGGCGATGAGACCACCAATGACCGACCACCAACGCCAATGACGACGACCGGAACTAATCGTGGATCCGGTGTGCATGCCGGACGCTAGTGTCCCGTCCGAGAAATTCACTGCAGATGCCGCTGGCCCCGTCGGTCGCAAGGCGCGGAAAGTGAAGGGCTAGCAGCGCTAGCTCGACCTTTTCGCAACGCCGCGGATGGCCGACGCGGCCAAGGCAGGTGCAGTGAATTTCTCGGACGGGACACTAGCAGGCTGCTGAAAAACGCAGCCTGCTAGCTGCGGACTTTCCCGGGGGCGACCTGCGGTCGCCCCGGGAAAATCCGCATTGTCCAGGGGGACAGACGCCCCCCTGTTACCCCGCGCAGGGTGCTTTTTCAGCACCCTGCTAGCGGCGAGGAATGCGCTCCTGGTGATTGTACCGCGCACTGCCGCCTCACGGATCACTTCTTCGCGGGATGTTCGCCGGTCAGCGCCACCACCTGCTTGTCCGCCAACAACCGCTCACGCAGGGCCGCATACGGCACGGCCTGCACAGCGAGCCCATCTCGCACCGCAATCACCGCCGCACTGCCACACGCCTGGCCCATCGCCATGAAGGTCCATTCCAAGCGGATCGCACCATAGGCAACGTGCGTCGATGACGGACAGGAACCGGCGAGCAGGTTGCTGCACTCCGACACCTTGGGCACCAACGTGCGGTAGCTGATACCGAACGGTGCCCAGTCCTCGCCGCCGAAGACGAAGCCTTCGTTGTAGCAGAAGCCGTCCTTCACGATGCGGCGCACGTGGTGGGTATCGGGCGGCCAATACGCGACAGCGACGGGATCGTCGACCTGGGTCTGGTTGGTTTTGCGCGTGTGGTGTTCGGTGATGACGTAGTCGCTCACCAGGCGGCGGGCATCGCGCACATAGAACAAGCGCGGCCAGCCGTCGTTGTCGGTGAACTCGTCTTTGCAGGTGCCCCACGCCGACCAGATCTTGCGCGTCGCCTCGGGCACCGCCGGATCGTTGGCGAGAAAATAACACAAGCCTTGCGAGAACACCCGGTGGAAACGCACGACCCGTTCACGCGTAGCGTAGTCGCCGCCTGGGTACTCGTAGTTCATGCCGTAGAGATTGAGCGACAGGTCGTGCCAGCTGCCCATGTCGGTCTTGTTGTTCGGCAGGTTCGCGCCGGGAGAGAACAGCTTGCCGCCGGCCTTCAGGTAGCGCAGGTAGATCTCGTACTGCGCCGCATCGTAGCCGTCAGGCTTGGTGAAGGCCGCGCGGTTGGCTGGTTCCTTGGTGAAACAAAAACGGAAGCAGAAGCCTTGGAGGCGATGGTCGCCGTCCCCAGGCGTACCGAACGGTTCGTTCGACACCGTCGGAATCAATCCGCTGGTCGGATCGCCGGGAATGCGGTACGGATCGACCTTCACCTCGAACTGGCGGTAGGTGTTCACCGCGCGGATACCGTTTTTGGTTTCATTGAAGCGCGCGTTGGCTTCGCGGCCGATGATGGTGCTGACGCCAGCGACGTGCAGCAGGTCGCCTTCGAGCGTCGCGTCGATAAAGACCTTGGCGCGCACGCTCAGGCCCGACTCCAAATGGATGGCGGTGATCTTGGCACCGGTTTTCTCCACGCCTGCCGCACCGAGCACGAGGCGTTCCTTGAAGCGCGGCTTGATCGCATGTTCCGCCAACAACGCATCGACCACTTCCTGCGCCACGTGCGGCTCGAAGCGCAGACCAAAACCATCCTTGCCGTACACCTTGCCAATGCGGCGATAGAACTCCGCCGCCAAACCACCGACGGCGACGGAGTTCTTGAAGTTGTGGTTGTCTATGTCGGTGCCACCGAGGCCGTCGACGCTGATGCCACCAGCGAACGTCCCTGGTTCCAGCAACACGACCTGCTTGCCTTCCCGCGCTACCTGCACCGCCGCCATCACGCCCGCCGCGCTGGCACCATAGACGCACACGTCGGTGGTCAGGGTTTCGGCGGCCGGCGCGGTGCACACCAACACGGCAAGCAACACGGTGCGGAGGTTCATGTCGATCGTTTGGTCCAGAGGAAGCATATGCCGTGAGCCGACATCGGCTCACCTGATAAGTGTATCTCGCATCCGTCTCGGACAGCTAGTCCACGTGATCGTCAGGCTGATGTGTGAGCCACCATGCTTCAGAGCAGTTCCGAGATCGGCTGATCGACCGCGTGCGCCTTGATGAGCGACACCAGGACTTCGCGCTCGCCCGTGCCGATCAGTTTGACCGGTTTGCCGAAGATCAATTCGAGGTCTTCCAACGCATTCGGCTCCACCTGCTCCCAACCAACCAGGAACAAAGAGTCGGGCTCCTCCCACACCGGGATACATTTGTAGTGGAGCCACAACGGTTGCGGACCCAGGGCGGCCAGGAGACGTGGCGTTTCAACGTACTTCATCGACACACTTTCTATGCGGTGTGCGTCGCCTCATCCCCAGCGTGCGCGGGGCTGATCATGCCGTGACTGCCGCGCGCGACAATGCCGCCACCGCCGCGTCGGCATCGTAGACGCACCCACCCCAGGTGCCGCCGCCGAGGTGCTGCAAGGCCGCCCACAGTTTGGTGTCATCGGGCAAAGCGGGATGCGGCGCGAGGTCTTCGCGCGGACTGCGACGGAGCAGCTCCGCGTTGCCCCATGCGGCGTCGTGATCGCCGGCAGCGTCACCGATCAGATCGACGGTGCCTTCCTGACCATCGCGGTCGACCATGATGCGGATGCGATCGCCGTCGCGCAGTTTGCCGATCGGTCCGCCAGCAAGCGCCTCCGGCCCGACGTGGCCGATGCAGGCACCGGTGCTGACGCCGCTGAAACGTGCGTCAGTGAGCACCGCCACTTGTTTGCCCCACGGGATGTGCTTCAGGGCGGAGGTCACTTGGTAGATCTCCTCCATGCCAGTGCCCATCGGACCGCCACAGCACAGCACCACGATATCACCGGCTTTTACCGGCTTATCGCTGAGGCCCTTGATCGCCGCCACGGCGTCTTTCTCACGTACGAAGACACGGGCAGGGCCGGTCTTGCGGTAGACGTGGTCGGCATCGACCACGCTGGGATGGATGCTGGTGGCCTTGATCACCGCGCCTTCCGGACAGCAATTGCCGGAGAGGAAGGCGATGGTTCCAGTCATGCCGCGCGAACGCGCACGTTCCGGCGCCATGATGACGTCGTCGGGATTGACGCCGTCTTTCGCCAAGCGTTCGCGCAACGCGCCACGGCGTTCGCTGGTCTCCCACCACGCCAGCACATCACCCAGGCGTTTGCCGCTGGCGGTGAGCACGTCGAGCTTGAGCAGGCCGAGCGCGCGCAGGTGCAACATCACTTCCGGCACGCCACCGGCCAAGTACACGCGCACCGTCGGATGATTGCTCGGTCCGTTGGGCAACGCATCGACGATACGCGGCACGCGGCGCATCAGCGCCAGCCACTCGGCACGTTTCGGTCGCGGCAGGCCAGCGGCATGCGCAATCGCCGGTAGGTGCAGCAACGCATTGGTCGAGCCACCAACAGCAGCGTAAGTGGCCATGGCGTTGTGGATCGCGTCCGGTGTCAGGATTTTCGCCGCGGTAAGACCGATCTTGCGCTGATGGATGACGGCGCGTGCTGAAGCCCTGGCCAATTCCAGCCACACCGCTTGCCCCGACGGCGCGAGGGCGGCGTGCGGTAACGCCAGGCCGAGCGCTTCACCGATCACCTGCATCGTTGCAGCAGTGCCGAGGAACTGACAACCGCCGCCCGGCGTCGCACACGCACGACAGCCGAGTTCCGCTGCATCTTTCAGACTGATGCTGCCGTGCGCATACCGCGCGCCGATCGATTGGATGGTGCCGGCATCTTCGCCCTGCGTCGGCGGCAACGTCACGCCGCCGGGAACGAACACCGCCGGTTGATCACGACAACCCGCGAGCGCCATCAACATGGCTGGCGCACCCTTGTCGCAGGTAGCGACGCCGATGACGGCTTTGCGCGAGGGCAGCGAGCGGATGAGTCGGCGCATCACCACCGCCGCATCATTACGATACGGCAAACTGTCGAGCATGCCGGTGGTGCCTTGGCTGCGACCATCGCACGGATCGGTCACCGCACCGGCAAACGGGATGATGTTGTGGCGACGGAGTTCCTCGGCGGCGGCCTGCACCAACAACGCTACTTCCCAGTGACCCGTGTGGTACCCAAGTGCCAGCGGCGTGCCGTCGGGGCGACGGATGCCGCCAGCAGTGGAGAGGATCAGCACCTGATCGCGCCCGAGCTCCGACGGCGTCCAGCCCATCGCCGCGTTCTGCGTCATGCCGAACAGATCGCCGCTCGGGGCGTTGAGCAGCAGGTCATGCGTCAGCGGCAACGAACCAGCGGGGCCGGCAGCGTGCGTGCGCAAATCGCTCAGCAGGTCGCCACGGTACAACGCATCAAGGTCTGCATCCGTCATGATGACTCCGGGGTGGCGCAATTGCAGAGTGTGCCGCCCTGCTGTCAACGTACCCGTTGTGAAACGCAAAGGATGGAACACCGAGCACCAGAGGCCCAGAGCCGAGCATGCGTTTCTGCTGTTCCTCTCTGGTTCCCTGGTACTCAGTGTTCGATCAGGCTGTCAGAGGCTGTCAAAGTGCCCGCTCGCGTTCTCGCCTTGGAGTGCTCCCTCCGTCACGAACTGATGCGGTGAAACGTTCAGTCACCGAAAGCGGTTAACACTCGGCCGCGCCGCCGGTATCACTCCGCCGACCTTCCCCGTTTCCTGCAGGATCACCCCATGACCATCGCCCGTTCCTTGTCTCTGTCCCTCGCTGGTTGGACCACCGTGGTGCTCTCGTGCGCCACTTTTTCCGAAACCTTCGCCGCCGACGACATCGTCTTCCTCGCCGGTGGCCGCAGCCACGGTCCAGGGGAACACGAGTTCAACGCCGGCTGCCAGATTCTGGCCAAGGCACTGAACGAGCAGAGCGGGCTGGGCGTGAAGGCCACGGTGGTGTCGGGCTGGCCGAAGGACGAGAGCGTCCTCGACGGCATCAAGGCGTTGGTGATCTACGCCGACGGCACCAGCGTGGTCGGCAAAGGCTGGGCCAAGGTCGACGAGTTGGCGAAAAAAGGCGTCGGCATCATGTTCATGCACTACGCGGTGCATCCGTCGAAAGAGGACGGTGAGAAGTACTACCGTCCGTGGATCGGCGGCGCGTTCGAAGATGGTTGGTCGGTCAATCCGCACTGGGTCGCCGATCTCACGGCGCTGCCCAACCATCCGGTGTCGCGTGGCGTGAGCGGCTTGGTCCAGGCCTACGACGAGTTTTATTACAACATGCGTTTCCAAACGGATCGCGCCAAGGTGCTCGACTTGGTGACGGCGATGCCGACGCGCGAGCGCATGAAGAAGTATATCAACCTGTGGAACGAACACGGCGTCGCCGGCCTCGACAAGAAACAGACGCTGATGTGGGGCATCGAACGCGCTGACGGCGGCCGTGGCGTCGGCTTCACCGGCGGCCACTACCACCGCAACTGGGCAATCGACGGCTTCCGCACGTTGGCGCTCAACGCCATCGTCTGGACCGCGAAGGTCGAAGTGCCCAAGGACGGCGTGAAGTCAAAGCCGCTGAGCGAAGACGACCTCAACGCCAACCTCGACGACAAAGGCGCCAACAAACCGCGCCTCAAAATTCCGCAGGCCGGCGAGTTCAACGCCATCCCCACCGCACCGGTGCAGACCGATCGCGAAGCGAAGTTCCCAGGCGCCGATGGCAAACCCAAGGCCCAAGCACCAGCACCGGGCAAAACGCCTGCCGCGGTGGTCAAACCGGTGTTCGAAAGTCCGGTGCTGACCAGCGCCTATAAGCCGCGCGTGGTGGAGATCGACGTGGCGTTTGCCAACCCCAAAAAAAATTATAAATCGGTGATCGACGAAAGTGACAAAACTTTCGACAGGGCGAAATTGCTCGATCCAAAACAGGTGGTGGCCCACGGCTCGAACAACGACCTGAACTCGCTGACGCTTCCGTCCTTCTCCACCATGCCAGCCTGTCCCATAGCGCTGTAGACCTGTTCTGGAGTGATATCCGCAGTACCCACGTAGGAAACTCCCGAGTTAACGCTCGGCAGAGAATGGTCCTCGCCTGTGATGGAGTAGGGCGAGTTTT
>JANPLC010000183.1:0-4262 GCA_031426335.1 Planctomycetota bacterium | reverse complement strand
CACCTCACCCGCCCGGGTTGTGCCCTCGCCCTTTGCCCCCCCCATTTGGGGGTTTGGGCGCCACATTTCCCGGGGGCGGGGGGCCGTGCGCCGCCGCCCTCGGCCGCATGAGGAAGAATCTCCGGGAGCAGCCGCGATATTCGCAATCCGTGTTTCGGGATGGCGTTCGCCCAAGTGGAAACTTCCCACGTAAAGGAATGCGGCCGGGAGCGGCCGCGCTCGGCCGCGCTCCCAAGGAATTGCTGCTGTTATCGTTTGTCACGGGCGGGACGCCCGGGTCACGTTCAGCAGCAACATCCCAGCGGCGGTCAACAGCAGGGTCGCCAATCCGGAACCGAGCCCACAACCGCCGCCACCGCTTCCGCCTCCGCCACTGCTGCCACCGCCACCGGCCGGCGCCGGCAACACGGTAAGCACCGCCGCAATGCTGGTTGCTGAACCGGCGCTGTTGCTGACTTGGCAACGGTAACTCGCACCGTCATCGCTCACGCTGGTGGCGACGTTCAGCAGCGTGCCGCTCGCACCTGCGACGGTGGTCCAACTGCCACCGCCGACGGCTTGGCGCTGCCACACGTAACTCAGCGGCGATGTGCCGCTGGCGGCGACGGTCATGCCGCTTCCATTCGGTGCCGTGACCGTCGCGTTGGCGGGAT
This sequence comes from Planctomycetota bacterium, assembly GCA_031426335.1. GTDB lineage: Bacteria > Planctomycetota > UBA11346 > UBA11346 > UBA11346 > BOG-1363. The sequence continues at coordinate 3,609 of JANPLC010000183.1, read as the reverse complement.
GCGTGGTGATTGCCGGAGCAATGGGTGTGACCGGCGTAGTCAGCGGTGCGCGGTAGTCGGTGCCCGACGCGGCGTAGTACGGTGGTGTCGCGGCTGGCGCGCTGCTGCTGACCAGTATCACGCTGCGGAAGGCCGCGACGTTCACCGTCGCACCGACGCTGCTGCTATCCAGCCGCGTCCACGTTCCCGCGGGCACGGTGAGATCGGCGGCAGATTCCGTGTCGTTGAACAACAGAATCGGATGGCTGGCGACGTGGTTCGCTGACCCGGCCCACGAACCGTTGGCCGATTGCCACTGCGCCAAGGTCTGGTCAGCACCAGCGGTGGTGCGCGCGACGCGTTGCCCTGTCGGCACTGCGAAGGTGGTCGACGACATGGTGCCGTAGTCGATGCCGGTCTCGTAGCTCAGCCCACTCGCGACGGGATTGGACCAGCCGGCGAGGTTCTCCGTCCAGCTTGGACGGCGGGTCGCTGCGACCACGCCCAGGATGTTGCCGCTGAGCGCGTGGTTCTGGCTCGTTGGTTTCGAACCGTCGCCGCGTTCCAGGTGCAGACCACCCAGGCGATTGTCGAGGCAGGTGTTGCCGGTCACGGTGCATTGGTAGTTGTTGGGCAGGAAGATGCCGTTGCCGTTGCTGCCGTAGACCGTGTTGTCGAGGATCTGGCTGTGGTGGAAGTCGCTGAGAAACTCCACCCAGATGCCTTGTCCGAGCGGCGTCCACGGATGCGACGTGGCGAGGTTGCCGATGGTGTCGAGCACGATGTTCTCACTGATGGTCGAATAAGAACAGTTGGTGTACACCGCACCGCCGTCATTGAGCGAGCTCAAGCAGCGGACGAAGACGTTGCGCGACACGGTCTGACCGTCGGTGCCCAGGATCACCCCGCAGTAGCCGACCTGGATGAAGCGGTTGAGGCGGATGATGACGGCCTTGGCGTTGGTGACGATGACACCGCTGGCATGCCATGCGCCGCTGCCGCCGTAGCCGTATTCCATACCGATGCGTTCGATCTGATTGCGCTCGATGATGGTGCCGCCGGCCGCGGCGGGATTCTCGTTCCAGGTGATCGCGCAGTTGCGCACGTCGCGAAAAGTGTTGCCGCTGATCAGGCTGCCGAAGGCATTCCACGAACCGCCGATGGCGTCGGTCTCGATTTCGCGGAACTCGCAGGTGCGCACGGTGGTCGGGTTGTTGATGGCCAGCGCGGTGCCGCCGAAACGTTGAAACGAGATGTTTTCAATGGTCCCACCGTTGGCGGTGATCCCGCTGGTGCTGGTGACGACTTCGATCGTCGTCGCGCCGGAGGGCAACTGCACGCTCAACGTGCCGCCGCTCCAAAACCATTCGCCATCGCTGTCGAGCTCCTGCAAATCGTTGTCGATGAAGTAACCCGAACCAATGCCGACCAGGCCGGCATCGACTTCGGCGGTGCCACCGATGGTGAGCTGGCCCGCACCATTGTCGGCGGTGATGGGACGCGTCTCCCACCACCAACTCCAGCGCCGCCAACGCACCTGTGCGCCGGTGGAGCGTCCGGCGCCGCGACCACTGATCGCCGCGTCGAGCAACGTGGTTGCGGTCGAACCGCTGTCGCAGGTCAGCCAGCCACTGTTGGGATACCGCGCGAGTGGTGCAAAAACGCCGTCGATCCACAGCGCACGCACTTGGCTGGCGACGGCCGCGGTTTTGATTCCGCTGCCGGTGGGCGCGACGACGGTGCTGGCGGTGACGATCGGTAGCGCGCCGCTGCCATAGGCGCTCAGCGTGCGTCCACTCGTCAGGGTAAAGGTCCCGCGGTAGGTCCCGCCACGTTTCAGCAGGACGCGATCACCCGAGGCGGTTTTTCCCAGCGCGGCGCTGACGGTAGCTAACGCCTGGCCGTCGCTCAGGCCGGTGTTGCTGTCGTTGCCGGTTGCTGACACGTGGTAGTCGACTGCTGGGGCAGTGATGACCAAGCAGAACAAAAGGGGCCAGAAACGCATGGCGTGCTCCCGAACCCCGTGTTGGCACAGGGTGATGAGGCGGACCATGGCTGATTAGTATCACCTCAGCGGATCCCTTGGTCGCGAGCCGCGGGATCTGCCGGACGTATCATACGCTCGTGGCGGTGCGTGATGCAGAGCTACGGCGGAAACCGCCGTTTAGGGCGTCTTAAGGTCCAGGCACACCAGTTCGCCCTTGGCGTTGCGCACGTACAGCCGGCCGTCGCAGAGCGTCGGGGCGGTCCAACACGTGCCGCCGAGCACCTGGGTACGGGCCAGTTCTTGGTAAGCCTGCGGCTGGGCGGCGGCGATCACCAGTTCGCCGGTGAGGGAGATGATGATCAGTCGTTTACCGGCGCGGATCAGCGAGCCGCGAATCGGCGTGTTCCACAGTTCTTTGCCGGTGGCGGCGTCGAGGCAGCCCAGGTGGCCGCCGTCCTTGTTCACGCGGCCGTCGAAGCCGTAGTAGTGGCCGTCGAGTTGGACCGACGTGTTGAGGTGATTGCCGAGTGCAGTGGTGTTCCAGCGCAGCTCCGGCGCACCGTCACCGAGCGTGAACAACGAGGTGCCCAGGCCGTGGCCGGTCGACACCAGCAACGAGTCGCTGGTCAGCAGGGGGTTGGGGGAGTTTTCTCCGTAGCTGGTTTTCCACGGCAACTCCCAGCGGATGGTGCCGGTGGCGACCTCTACTGCGCGCAGGGTTTCGGCGCCGAACATTGCAGCGAGTTCTTTGCTGCCGCGGGTGAAGAGCACGGGACTGGCGTACCCTGGGAGGCCTTCGCCCGATGACCACGCGACGCTGCCGTCGCTGCGTTTCAGCGCGAGGCCGGCCTTCCCGACGTTGAAGAGCACGAGGTCGCCACTGATCACCGCCGAACTGGCGAAACCCCAGGACGGTGGTTTCAGCGTCTCGGCGATCTGATGACTCCAGCGCACGGCTCCACTGGCGGCATCGAGGCAATGGATCAGGCCGCGTTTGCTCAGCGTGTAGACCGCGCCGTCGTGGATGGTCGGCGTCGAACTAGGTCCGCCGGCGTAATATTTCGGATCGAGTTTGGATGCGAACGTATGACACCACACCAGCGCGCCGGTGGTCGCATGCAGACACCACACGCTGTCCTGGTCTTTGTCGTTCCCTTGGGTGTAGACCTTGCCGTTGCTGATGGCGATCGAGGAGAAGCCGGTACCGACTTTGGCGCTCCACAACTTTTTCGGGCCCTCCGCCGGCCAGGTGTGGGTCCAATTTTCTTCGCTGGAGACGTTGTCAGCCGTCGGACCGCGGAAATGGGGCCAGTCAGCCGCGGTGGCGGATACGACAGCAGCGAAAGTAAGGAGCAGCAGGGGGCGCATGGCAGAACAACGTGCGAAGTGGCCGCGCGTTGCGAGCAGTCGGTTGTCGCCGGGAGCGCGGGCCCAATGGCGTTTAGCTAAGCGGCGTCCCGCACGGACGCTGTGGTAATAGCCCGGCACTTCAGTGCCGGGACTCGCGTCCCCAAATGATCCTAGTCCCGGAGGGACGGCTGAACCGTCGGCAATTTCAGTCGTCCCTCCAGGACTCGTGCTCATTCGGCATCTGTTCCCGGCACTGAAGTGCCGGGCTATTACCAAGCCTCCCCTACGGGGCG
>JANPLC010000182.1:0-1900 GCA_031426335.1 Planctomycetota bacterium | reverse complement strand
CTCCGGCCCCCCCCCCGCTCGTCCCGCCAGACCGCAGGTCTGGCATGTTCGGGATGACTTTGCGGCCGGGCTGGTAGGAATCGAACGTTCTGCGTTTCGAGCGCTATGATCTTAGTTTCCGCCGGTCCGGTCCGCAGCCATCTATAACGACTACTCAGAGAACGAGGCCTGTAACCTCCCTCCCTATTGCCGACGCTTGGTGGCTGGATCGCAAAGGCCATGAACACCCGAACATCAACACTCCATGACGACCCCTGAATCAATCCCTAGTTACGATTTGCTCATTTCGTTGGATCGGTCGGACCGCACCGCAGCCCTCGCGTTGTTTGACCTGCGTGCAGGCGCCTTCCTCGCTGAATCACTCCTGGACCTGGCTCCTGAAGCGCTCGATGCGTGGTGGCGCGCATTGCGAGCCGCTCATCCCACCGCGTCCATCGCCGTAGCGTTCGAACAACCCGCGCCCAATCTGCTGGCCTTTTTCGCCCCACGCCAGCCGGCGGCGATCTACGCGCTGAACCCGTCCGCGACGTGGGCGTACCGGCAGTCGTTAACGGTGTCGCGAGCACGCAACGATCAGAGCGATGCTCGCGATCAAGCCTTGTTTGTGAAGAACCATCTCGCCGAACTGAAGCCCTGGTCGGCACCCAAGGCCACGGTCGTCCAACTCGACCGTCTGACACTGTCACGGCGCAAGCAAGTGGACGCGCGCACCGCGTTGACCAACCAGCTCCAGGCCGCTCTTAAACGTTACTTCCCGCAGGCGCTCGAGCTCATGCATGAAGACATTTGGCGGCCCATGAACCTGGAGTTTTTGCGTAAATGGCCCAGCGCCCAGAAACTCCAAACCGCAACGCTCGCGCGACTCCGCGCCTTCTTTCACAAACATGGCAGTCGATCCGAGGCCCGCTGGACGCAGCGGAGCGAGTTGATCCGTCGGCTGGTCCCGCTGGCTGAGGCGGGAGCAGCCGATGAACTCGAAGTCGGTGCGTTGATCGGTCAAATCGAAGTGCTCACTGCGAGCATCGCCGGTCACGACCAGGTGATCGGCAAACTCTTCGAAGCAGAAGGTGAAACCGCTGAGCGGGTCCGCGCGCTGCCAGGCTCCGGTCCCATCCTCGCCCCCCGCATCTACGTCGCTCTCGCGCGCCACGCGCCCAATTGCGAGAATGCCGAGTCCTTAGCAGCTGCTGTCGGCGTCGCGCCCGTCACCGATCAAAGCGGTAAGATGCGCAAAGTATACCGGCGGTTGCGCTGCGACAATCACACCCGCCAAACCTTTATCGAGTGGGCCAAGGAATCGTGGAAACATTCGGTCTGGGCCGAAGCGTTCGTTCGCCAGCGTCAGGCCAAAGGCCAGGCGTTTTATGCGATCATCCGGGCACTCGCCTACAAATGGATCCGCATCCTCTGGAGATGCTGGCAAGACGCCGTCGCGTATCACGAAGAAACCTACCTCGACCGCCTTCGCCAAAAAGGCAGTCCCCTCGTCCATCAACTTAACTCACCACAAGCCGTCTAAAATAATTCACTTTTTTCCTAGACGGATGCCCTCAGAGCTAAGATCAGCCACGGGCGCTTGGGCCCGTTGGCTGTAGATAACATGAAGCCGGCAGAATCGGAGAGGATCGATAACCTACCGGGCCATGAAAACTCATACGAATACGACACAGTCGCAGGAGCGTGCTCTCGTCGAGGCGGGAGTGATCATCAAGTTGGGATTGGACGTGCATGCGAGACAGATCACCGTTTGTCGGCAAATCGGAGATCGTACGCCGCAGCCGGCGCAATCGTTCAGCAAGGAACGACTGCTGGTATGGGTGAAAGAACAGGTGGCCGCAGGCGCCGTCGTGCACAGCTGCTACGAGGCGGGGGTGATGGGCTACACGCTCCACCGTGAGCT
>JANPLC010000181.1:0-16626 GCA_031426335.1 Planctomycetota bacterium | reverse complement strand
GGGGCTCGCCGCTCCCAGGGTCCCTACTCCGCCCGCCTGACATTCCACTGACGCCCGCCTGACAACGCTCTGACTGCTGGCTGACAGGAACAGAGCGAGCGGGACGCACCTTGGTCGCATCATACCGTGACGCGGACCCCGGAACGATGCCCTTGCATCGCCGCGTCACCCCACCTCTTCCGGGACTCAAAGGACTCACCCATGAATGTCATCCGCACGATCGCCATCCTCGGCGTCGCCATCGGTTTCTCCGCCTCGACCGTGTACGCCGCTGATGAGAAGCCCAAGCGCCCGAGCATGGAAGACCATGACACCGACAAGGACGGCGCCCTGTCGAAGGCCGAAATCGAAGCCGTGCCGGAGAAGTACCGCGCCCGCCTGCTGGAGAACGATGCCGACAAGGACGGCACCCTGAACAAGGAAGAGTTCGCCAAGGCCAAGGAAGCCGCAGCCAAGCGTCGCGCTGAGCGCGAAGCGGGTGGCGGCAAGCCGCCAGAAGCCAAGTAAGACATTTGCGGCTGAATAATCCGCCGCAAATCGATTGAACCTGCGCGCCCCGCGTCGGACTGACGTGGGGCGTGTGTTTTTCTGCGGTCCCCAGTTCCCCCGCCAAGCCGCGGCCTATGGTCCGACCGCCCATGGCTACGACCGATATTATCCTCACCACGCTGAACGCCCGTTACAGCCACGCCGCCATGGGGCTGCGCTACTTGATGGCGAACCTGGGCGAGCTGCAGCCGCGCGCCGCGATCCGTGAGTTCACCATCCATGATCAGCCAGCACGCATGGTCGAAAAGCTGCTGGCGGAATCCCCGCGCATCATCGCCTTCGGCGTCTACATCTGGAACCTGATCGAGACCCGCCGGGTGGTCGGCATCTTGCGCCAGGTCGCCCCAGACGTGCGCATCGTCATCGGTGGGCCCGAGGTCACCCACGAGCACGCCAACGAACCACTCGCCGCGGCCTGCGACGTGCTCATCACCGGTGAAGCGGACCTGACGTTCAAGACTGTGTGCGATGATCTGCTCGCTGGACGACCAGTGGCCAAGGTGGTCGACAGCCCCAAGCCGGATCTGGCGACGGTGGTGTTGCCGTACCACCTTTACACCGACGACGATCTCGCCCACCGCATCATCTACATGGAAGCCAGCCGCGGCTGCCCGTTCACCTGCGAGTTCTGTCTGTCATCGATCGAAGACGGCGTTCGCTCGTTCCCGCTCGACCTGTTTCTGGCGGCGATGGACGACCTGCTCGCGCGTGGCTGCAAGACTTTCAAGTTCGTCGACCGCACCTTCAATCTCAGTCCGCGCACCTCGGCGGCGATCCTGCAATTCTTCGTCGATCGCTGGCGTGATGGCCTGTTCCTGCATTTCGAACTGGTGCCCGATCGTCTGCCCGATGCACTCAAAGCCTTGATCGCCAAGTTCCCCGCCGACGCCGTGCAGTTCGAGATCGGCATCCAGAGCTTCACGCCCAAGGTCGGCGAGTTGATCAGCCGTCGTATGGACCGCGGCCGTACGGAGGCGAACTTTAAATGGCTGCGTTCGGCCAGCGGCGTGCACATCCACGCCGATCTCATCATCGGTTTGCCTGGAGAAACGCCCGCGACCTTCGCAGAGAGCTATGACGCGCTGCACCACCTCGATCCGCAAGAGATCCAGGTCGGCATCCTCAAGCTGCTCAAAGGCACACCGCTGGTGCGCCACCGCGAGCCGTTCGGCATGCGTTTCAATCCCGAGCCGCCCTACGACCTGCTCGCCAGCCGCGACTTCGATTTCGCCACCATGCAGCGCTTCAAGCGCTTCGCGCGCTACCACGAGATGTACGTCAACAGCGGCAAGTTCCGCGGTGGCATCGCGCGCTTGATCGCGACGCAGACCTCGGCGTTTGCTGCGCTGCTATCGTTCGCCGATTGGATGTGGGCGACGACGACACAGGAACATGCGCTGAATCAGGTGCGGCAGTATGAACTGCTGCATGCGTATTTGCTGACGGTCGGCGTGCCCGCCGAGGAAGCGACAGCGATCCTGGCGCAAGACTTCCTGGTCACCGGGTCGAAGAAATACCTGCCGGAAATCTTGCGGCCTGCGGTCGAGCGGCGACCCCCTGGGGGCGCGGACTTTAGTCTGCGCAACAAACCAACCGGAAATATGGTGACGGCCGAAGTCCGCACGCCGACGCCCCCGTAGTGGCTGTGCGGTGTTCCGTCCGTGAAGGACACTTCCGTAAAGGATACGCAGACTGAAGTCCGCGCCCCAGGCTCGCGCTCAACGTGTCCTCTTGCCTTTGGTAAGTCTGTCTCCGCCACAGGATGCCCCGATGCTGCTGATGTACAAAACTCTGCGCTCCATGCTTTCCTTGCTGCCGATGATCGCTTTCGCTGGTGAGGCTGTCGTCGAGGACGCTGCCGCGCGCGCCGCACTACCGGAATTCCAGGTCATCCCCGCCGCGACCACTGCCGAGTTGACGCCGGCGCAGGGTTGGCCGACCACCGAACAACTTACGACGTGGACGCGTTCACTCGGCGGGCCGACTAGCAGCCGCTACTCGTCGCTGACGCAGATCACCGCGGCGAACGTGAAGGACTTGAAGGTCGCGTGGACCTACAACGCAGGTGACGGCAAGGACAACATCCAGTGTGTGCCCATCGTGGTCGACGGCGTGCTTTACACGCCGACGCCTGGCCGGCAGATCGCCGCGGTCGACGCCGCCACCGGTAAGGAAATCTGGAAAGCTGACGTTGGCCTGGCCAAAGCGGGTGGCTTCGAAGTCCCAGGACGCCGCGGCCTGCTCTACTGGCCGGGCGACGGAACAAATGCCGCGCGCATCATCTTCCCAGGCGGACGCGCCGCGGTCGCCATCGATGCCAAGACCGGCAAGTTGGTGGAATCATTCGGCACCGGCGGCCGCGTGCCCATGCCGGCTGGTGCGACTGCCGGCGGCGCGGTGTGGAAGAACATCCTCATCATGCCCGGGTACGACCGCGATGTGTACGGCATGGATGTCGTCAGCGGCAAGCCGTTGTGGACCTTCAAGACCATCGCCGAGCCCGGTGCGGTCGGCGGTGACACTTGGCTCAGCGGTCGTTCGACCAACGCCGCGAACTGCTGGGGCGGCATCGCGCTCGATGAACCGCGCGGGCTGGTCTACTTCACCACTGGTTCACCCAAGCCGAACTTCGACGGTTCACGTCACCACGGTGACAACCTCTTCTGCAACTGCCTGGTGGCGATCGACGCGGCAACCGGCGCGTACCGTTGGCATCTGCAGGAGATCCGCCACGACATCTGGGACCTCGACCTGCCGGCGCCGCCCAACCTCGTCACCGTCGAACGCGACGGCAAGAAATACGACGCCGTCGCCGCGGTGAGCAAAACCGGCGTCACGCTGCTGGCCGATCGCGTCACCGGCAAACATATCTTCCCGTTCCGTTTGCGTCGTGCGCCGACCTCCAAGCTGCCTGGGGAGGTCACCGCGCCGTACCAGCCGTTCCCGGAACTGCCGGAGCACTTCTCGCGCGAGGACTTCCGCAAAGAGGACGTCACCGAGCGCACACCGGAGGCGCGTGCGCACATCGAACTGCTGATCTCGCGCGCGAATTACGGCTGGTACGTGCCCTTCGAACTGAACAAACCGACGGTGTTCACCAGCACCCACGGCGGCGCGGAGTGGACCGGCTCCGCCGTCGATCTGGCGCGCGGCCTGCTCTACGTCACCAGCAACCACCGCCCGAACATCATCACGGTGTTCCGCGATGATGATCCTGCTCCGGCGAAGCCGATGACCGCCGGCGAACAGACCTACCTGACCTTCTGCGCCGCCTGCCACGGCCCCGACCGCCGCGGCGTGGGTCATGCCCCGCCCATGCACGGTCTACGTCATCGTCTGAACGACGACCAGGTGAAGGAGATCTGGAAGACCGGCCGCGGCAGCATGCCGCCGATGCCGTTCCTGACGCCCGAGCAGCAGGGCCCGTTGCTCGACTTCCTGATGTGCCGCGACCGCGGCACTGCGCCGAAGAGCGAGGCCGGCCCACCCAGGTATTCCTTCGACGGCTACCGCAAACTCGAAGACCAGGAAGGGTACCCCGGCGTCAAACCACCGTGGGGCACGCTCGCCTGCATCGACCTCAACAGCGGCAAGAAACTCTGGCAGGTGCCGCTCGGTGAATATCCCGAACTGACGGCCAAAGGCATTCCCAAAACCGGCACCGAAAACTTCGGCGGCGCCACCGTCACCGCCGGCAACGTGGTGTTCGTCAGTGGGACGAAGGATGGCCGCATGTATGCGTTCGACGCGACCACCGGCGCGGAGCTGTGGTCGGACAAGCTACCGTTCGTCGGCAGCACGTCGCCGATGACTTATGCGGTCGGCGGGAAGCAATTCGTGGTGATTCCGGCGACGGGTGGCGGGAAGTTGGGCGTTCCCGCGGGCGATGCGTGGGTGGCGTTCGCGTTGCCAAACCAGTGATGTATTGATGTCATGCGCCATGGCGTAAAAACGGCCACATGAAGCGATTTCTTTTTCCCTTGTCGCTGCTGCCGGTCCTTATTTCCGCATTGTTCCTCTACCACTCCTCGACCCACACGGATTCCGTTAAGGCGTATTGCGAGAGTAGCGGAATCATCATCTCAGATCTTTCTGAGGGCTCTTTTTCATGGTCCCGCGGCGGATCACGGTGCACAGACGTTCTTTATAAATCAGCTGACGGAAAAACCGGAGGTACGATGACCATCCGGCAGTCCTTATGGACTGGACGTACGTCAAGAAAATGAAGTCCGGGAAATTCTCCGAGACGCCTAAAAGCCCAGCGCGTGAGCCCTGCCCATCACCCTCCGTCCGCCCTACTTCTTCTCCGCGATCTTCAGCATGTACACGCCCGCCGCCCGTAGATCCGCGTCTGGCAGCGGCACGGCAATCATCGGCGGATAATCGGGGCGTTTCTTGCCCGGCGCCTTGGCCCAGGCAGCGATGCCGTCGGGGTTGCCCTGGTAGTCTTTGACCAGCTCGCGGATTGGCGGGCCGACCAGACGGGTGTCGAGCGCGTGGCAGACGATGCACACAGTCTTGAACACCTTTTCACCCTTGGCGAACTCCGGATCAACGTCGGCGGTTGTGATCGATGGGGCTACCGGCGGAGTCGTCACTGGTGGCGTCACGACGGGGGGCGCCTCGACCACCACCGGCTTCTCCTTCGGCGGATTGGCCACCAGGAAAGCGTGGCGGGTCTCGTCCTGATGCACGACCTTGGCCACCACCAGCGAGACGCAGAAGAGCACGAGTGCACCGACGGCGTGCGTCGTGCGCGGGCTGCCGCGTTCGGGGGCGGCGAGTTCGCGCCAACTCCACACGATGCTCGCCAGCAGGCAGAGCTGCCCCAGGCCGACTGCCACCAGCGTGCGCGTGGTCAACCCGGCCGGTGCCAACATCCACGCGGTCACCGGCACCACGGCCAGCGTCAGCGCCATGAGCACCAGCGCGACGCGCAGGAAGAAGCGTTTGCCCGTACCCCGCGCCTCGCCGTCATCACCGGCAAGGCCACGCACGATGACCAGCGCAATGCCGGCATGGGTCGCCAACAGCACCACCGCCAAGATGGCGGAAATGACAAGTGGCATGGACATGGGTTGGAACGGATCGGCGGACATGCGTGCGGCGTCTTAGCCATCGGTCCCGCTACGGGAATAGGGCTTCCCGGCGTCCTGCGTCAGCAAGCCCTGTCACACCACCCAAGCAACGGAACGCCGTCACGCGGTTGCACCTGGGACGTTGCTGCATCACGCTGCGCCCCGATGTACAGGAACCACGCACACAACGTATCCTACGTCCTTGGCGACGGATCCCGTCGCCTTGGTCATAAGACCAGGCAACCAACCGCGCGTTCGTGCTATCTGTAAACTGAGCAATGCCGTGCCCACTCCAGGGTATGGACTCATCCTTCCAAGCACCCTCTAAGGATTCACTGATCATGGGACTGTTCCGCACCACTCGTTCGCTCGCCCTTATCCCCCTGCTCGCGGCGATGTCCGCGCTCTCTGCCGCCGACCTGCAACCCGGTCTGATCGGCGAGTACTTTGCGATAAAGGGCGACGTAGGCGACTTCCAGAAAGTCGACGGCGTGAAGCCGACCCTGGTGCGCATCGACAAGATGGTGAACTTCGATGAGGTCCAAGGCGAGTTCCACAAGAGCAAGATCGCGAGCAATCTCTTCGTGCGCTGGAGCGGCGTGGTGAAGATCGCCACCGCTGGCAAGTACACCTTCATCACCGAATCAGATGACGGCTCGCGCCTGTCGATCAACGGTAAACAGGTGGTCGATAACGGTGGTCCGCACGCGATGCAGAAAAAATCCGGTGAGGTCGACCTGACCGCCGGCGATCACGCCATCCTCATCGAATATTTCCAGGGCGGCGGCGGCGCTGGCTGCAAGGCGTTCTGGAAGGCTCCCGGCGGCGACGAGCAGCCGATCCCGACCTCGGCCCTGGCCTACGACAAAGCCGCACTGACGGCGATCTCGTGGGATGAGGCCGCGTGGAAGAAGATGAAGTCAGGTGGCGGCGGCGGCGGCGGCAATCCCGACGCGTGGTACAACAAAATGGACACTGGCCCGATCCACTCGGCCACCATCACCGGCCAATGGCCGGACAAGAACATCGCCAACAAAGGCATCGCCATCAACATTGGTGCCGGTGTGGGCAAGGAAGGCCTCAAGGCCGGCGTCTGTTTCGATACCGACTTGATGCGTTACGTCGCTGGCTGGACCGACGGCTGGCTGAACATGAAGGGTGTCGCTTATGAAGGCGGCCACGGTCCGACGGGCCCTTCGGTCGCCGGCAAGCAGCTCTTCGGCACGAGCGCCGGTCCGGGCTGGTCGAAGGGCGACAATCTCAAAGATCCGCGCAGCGAACCGTTCGGCCCGCTACCGAAGGATTGGGCGCAGTACAAAGGCCTCTACCTCAACGGCGACAAGGTCGTGCTCAGCTACACCGTCGGCGGTTCCGCGGTGCTCGAACTCCCCGGCATGGAAGCTGAGGGCAAGGTCATCACCCGCAGCTTCAACCTTGCCAAATTCAGCGCCGCATCGTCGATGGTGGTGAGCGAACTCCCGGGTGGAGCCGGAGCCGTCGAGGCTGGTGTCGCCACGCTCAAGGGTGGCGAGGGCACGTTGTCGGCCGCGCTGATCGGCGCACCCGCGGGCGTGACGCTGATCGTCGATGGCGAACGCATCCTGATGAAGGTGCCCGCTGGTGCCGCTGGTGTATTCAAGCTCGCGCTCAGCAGCGACGCTGCTGCCGCGAAGGCCGCGACCGCCGCGCTTGATCCCGCGACGTTGACCAAGGGTGGTCCGGCGATCTGGACGACGACCATCGACACCAAGGGTGCGGTCGGCAAAAACGAGAACAGTTACACCGTCGACACCCTCACCCTGCCGGATGAGAACCCCTACCATTCCAAGCTGCGCCTCGCCGGCGTCGACTTCTTCAGCGACGGCCGCGCCGCGGTCTCGACCTGGAACGGTGACATCTGGGTGTGCTCGGGTATCGACGACAAGTTGGAAAAACTGACCTGGAAGCGTTACGCCGCTGGTTTGTACCAGACCCTCGGCCTGCGCATCGTCGACGACAAGATCTACACCATCGGCAAAGATCAGCTCACCCGTCTGCATGATCTCAACGGCGACGGTGAAGCCGACTTCTTCGAGTCGTTCAACAACGACATGCACGCCACCCCCGGCTTCCATGAGTTCGTCCTCGACCTGCACACCGACGGCGCGGGCAACTTCATCTTCGCCAAGGGCGGCCCCGTGCGTCCGGGTGGTAGCGGCTGGGAAACCATCAGCGAACACGCCGGCACCGTCATGCGCGTGAGCAAAGACGGTTCAAAGCTCGAAATCATCGGCACCGGTGTGCGCGCGCCCAACGGCTCGGGCTACGGCGGTCCGGACGGAATCATCACTGTCGGCGACAACGAAGGCACCTGGACCCCGCAGTGCCGCGTCACCGCCATCCCGCCGCACAAGATCCCAATGTTTGTCGGTGTGCCCGATCTGGCGCACGTCACTCCGCCGCCCACCGACTACACCCGCCCGATCTACTGGACCCCGCACCGCATCGACAACTCGAACGGCGGTCAGGTGTGGACGCCCAAGGGCGACAAGTGGGGCCCGCTCAGCGAGCGCCTGCTGCACATCAGCTACGGTAGGTCGAACCTGCACCTGGTGTTGATGGAGAAGATCCCGGATTCCGCGACTAACTGTGGGTATCAGGGCGGCACGGTGCAGATGAACCTCGGTTTCAACACCGGCATCGCGCGGGGTCGCTTCAATCCCAAGGACGGCCAGCTCTACGTCGCTGGCCTCAAAGGGTGGCAGACCAACGGCGCCAAGGACGGCGGCCTGCAACGTGTGCGTTTTACCGGCCAACCGTTGCACAGCGTCAGCGGCCTGAACATCAAGAAGAACGGTGTGCAGCTGACGTTCTCCAGCGAGCTCGACAAAACCGAGGCCGGCAACAAAGAGAACTACACCGTTGAGGTGTGGAACTACCAGTGGACGAAAAACTACGGCTCCGCCGAGTTCAAGCCCAGCAGCGGCGATAAAGAGAAGGGCCACGATAAGCTGGAGATCAAGAACGTCACCGTCGGTGCCGACGGCAAGACGGTGTTCCTGGAAATGCCGGTCGCCGTGGTCATGCAGATGAACATCAAATTCCGCATCGCATCGAAGGACGGCTCAGCCATCAGCCAAGAGATCTTCAATACCATCAACTACGTGCCGACGAACTGATCTGATTCGTATCCGACACGCCTGATGGCGCACGACGACCGCGGTGGGTTACCACCGCGGTCGTGGTGTTTCTAAAGCAAAACATGGCCTCCGGCTATTCCACCTCTGTCGGAATCACGCTCCGGATGGCAGCTTACCAGCAGCCTTGATCCATGCGGGATCGATTTGGTCCGAGAATATCTCCAAAAGTTCTTTCACCGCTGCAGCTGGCACGCCGTAACCTCGCTCCTCACGAAGGTCGCGGATGTTCTCAATGTAGTAATTTGCCTTCTTCGCGTCCTGTCCATCGTGGCCACAAAAAACGACCGTGATCCCACGAGTGCGCTGATAGACGGCTTCCAGTCTGAGGATCGTAGCGTCCACCATTAAGCAGACCCACCGACCGGCCTCAATGTCACAGGTGTTATCGAAGGCGGCGTCCCACCCGTCCTCGCTGGTGAGCAACACGCCTTCCTCGTTCTGGAACAACTCCACGGCAGAGCCTCCGAGCTTCTTCCGCAGCTTCTTGAGCGCCGCGTACGGGAAGGTCGGCATATCGAGCGAATCCTCATAGGGCGCGCTGCCGTCATCCCAGTAACGTGCCAATTGGAAGGCCCGGGTGAAGAAGGGCATGTCGGACCAATCCACGCGGTAGGTCTTCGCATTTGCTGCCCGGGCCAGCTCCAGTCCTGTGCGGGCATACGCATCGAACTCTTTTGCAAAGGCATCGACAAACTTCAGTGGCTTGGTCGCCATGTCGGCTCCCTCCTTAATGACTGGGCACCCTAAGATTCCATCACCTACGGCACAAGGACTCCGCATTCGGGGGTCGAGGCACGGGAAGCGCAGACACGATGTTTCCCATCAATCTCCCCAGACCACCGCTGGACGCCGGCACATAGCCGGGAAAACTCCCAATCTTCCCGTATCGGAGCGTCCCGTGAGCGATCAATCCCCAGGTGATTCCCGTCCCCCTCTCAGCCTGCCCGTCAGCATCGTGCTGGTGGTGCTGGCACTGTTGGGCAATGGTCTGCTGTTGTTCTGGCCGCGTGCGGTGGTGACGCCGGTGGTGGCTGATGTCGCTAAGCCGGTGACAGCACCCACGACGCCAACCACACCAACCCAACCAACGACACCCGTGCAACCCGCACCGGCGAATCCCGCGCAGCCCCCGGCCTCGCCGTTCGCCCAGACTCCGACGACCACCACGCCGCCCGTAGCACCGACGACGCCGAAACCGGAAGAGCCCGCCAAGGACGTCATCGAACGTGGCCTGACCCTGGTTGTGCAGTCGCAGGCCGGCGGCGAGGCCGATCGACGCACCGCACGCGTGTTGTCGCTCTACGTGCCCAAGGGCGCCGCACCGACGCCGTTCGTCGCCGCTGGTGCGTTCACCGCGACCTTCGAAGGCTTCATCAACAAAGAGGTGTGGGATAGAGTCGTCTTCACCGCCGAAGGCACCGGCTCGCTGACCTTCACCGTGGGCGAGACCGAAGTGCTCAAGCTCGACGGCCCCGACCTCGCGAGCGGCAAACCCGGCAAGATCAAACTCAACAAAGGCGCCAACCTCATTAAGCTGGTTTACAAAAGTCCGGCTGATGGCGATGCGCGCCTGCGTTTACTCTGGTCGGGCTCCGAAATCCCCACCGAGCCACTTCCCGCGACGTTGTTCACCCACAACGTCGGCAGTAAAGAGTTCCGTGCCGCTGCCAAACTACGCAGCGGACGTGAATTGGTCGGCACCATGCGTTGCACCAAATGCCACGCCGCCGATGCCGCGACTGCCGAAGGCATGCCCGAACTCGCCATCGATGCACCGGACCTGCGCGAGGTCGGCGCGCGTCTGAATCAAGGTTGGATGGCCGCGTGGATCCGCGATCCCAAGGCCCTGCGTGCGCACGCGTCGATGCCGAAGCTGATCGTCGCCGACGGCAAGACCGATGCCGACATGGATGGAGAGGCGGCGTCGATGGCGGCGTACCTCGCCACGCTTGGCAAAGCTGACGACGGCGCGCTCGCCGCCGATGACGCGGCAGTTGGTCGTGGCGGCCACCTGTTCGCCAAACTCGCCTGCGCCTCGTGCCACATGGAAAACAACGGGGTTCCAGCGCACATCGCACTGACGCACGTGAAGTCGAAGTGGAAACCCAAGGCCCTGGCCGCCTTCCTGCGTGAACCGGCGAAACACTACGCCTGGATCAAGATGCCGACCTTCGGTTTCACGGAAGCCGAAGCGACCGACCTCGCCGCGTGGCTGCTGAAGAACGGTGCTGAGGAACCCAAGAAGATCAGCGGCGGCGACGCCGGTCTGGGCAAAGTACTGATGGCCGGCGCGGGTTGCGCGTCCTGTCACCAGCTCGGCGACGTGCCGCCGGTGATCGGAGCCAAGCTCAAGGACCTGGCGCAGAACCGCGCCAATGGCTGCCTTGCAACGGATGCGGCGTCGCGCAAACGTGCACCGGATTACGGCTTCAGCGGTGATGAGATCTCCGCGCTCCGCAGTTTCATCAAGACCGATCACAAATCGCTCGCCGTGCGCGATCACGTGGAGTTCGCCGAACGCCGCATCGACGCGCAGCGCTGCACCTCGTGCCACCAACGCGACGGTGTGCAGTCGACGTTCTCGGGCATGGGCAGCGTGATGGAGAAATTCGTCGCCGGCCTGCCTCCCGCACCACCCGCCGTGCAACACGGCGAACATGGCGAAGGCGGCGCCGCCTCCGGCAATCCGCCGCCGATGCTGACCTTCACCGGCGACAAGTTGCGTCCAGAGTGGACCGCCAAGTATCTGCGTGGTGAAATGCCCTACCGCACGCGTCCGTGGCTGGATATGCGCATGCCCGCGTTCAAGGCCGGTGCCGACATCCTCGCTCAGGGCCTGACGATGTCGCACGGTCTGCCGCCAGTGACGCCTGCGGATCCCGCCTCGCCCGGCCCAACCGCAGAAGACGGCATCAAACTGCTCGGCGCCGACGGCGGCTTCAACTGCAACCAATGCCACAGCCTCGGCTCCGCTCCGGCAGTGGCGATCTTCGAAGCACCGGGCATCAACCTCGGTTATTCCGGCCAGCGGCTGCAGAAGGATTATTACCACCGCTGGATGCTGAACCCGCTGCGCTTCGATCCGACCACACGTATGCCGAAGTTCGCGCAGGACGACGGCACCACGCCGCTGACCGACGTGCTCGGTGGTCAGGCGCGCGACCAGTTCGAGGCGATCTGGCAGCAGTTGATCGAAACCGGCAAGGCGTCGGACTTCCCGCACTGAGCGGGCAGTCCGCACGGGAACGGCAGGATCCATGAGCGGCGGAGCGTCATCGGATCTTGCACGTCATGGCACCAATGGCGTGCCGTCGCTAAAACCAGCGCGGCGCAAATCGCTGCGCAACATCACCCGCGGTTTGCTTGGCCTGCGGGCGAAGCCGGCACCGGTTCCCGCTGCCCAGTGGCGCAGTGAACATGTCACGGCCGATTTTGATCAGTACGTCGATGACCTATTGGCCGATGTCGCACGCGCGCGGCGGTTGGTGCTGCTCGAAGTCTACATCTTCGGCGATGACGAAATCGGGCATCGCGTTGAAGATGCGTTGGCGACAGCCGCGAAGCGTGGCGTGAAAGTCCTGCTGCTGGTGGACGGCGTCGGGTCAGGAACCTGGATAGAGCGACGGGCGGGACATCTCAGCCGCCGTGGCGTGCAGGTGCGAGTCTATCATCCGCCGCCGTGGCAGGTGGCGCGTTTCTCCATGCCCACGCGCCAACGCATGGCGGTCGCAGGGCAATGGATCCGCTACCTCAACCGCCGAAACCATCGCAAGGTCTGCCTGATCGACGGCGCGGTGGCGTGGGTCGGCTCGATGAATCTGATACGGGACCATTCGTGTGCTTTGCTCAAGGAACGTGCTTGGCGTGATGTCGGCGCACGGGTCTCCGGTGACGGTGTGCGCATCATGGTGCGGGCCTACTTGGCCGCATGGCGCCATGCGTGGCGCGTGCTCGGCCACCGGCTTTATCCCTCATTTTCCCTGCGCAGTCCGCACCTGCCGCAACCACTCGACGGACTGGTCCGCCTCAATCACGGCGTGCGGATGCGTCGGCGTTATTACCGCGACCTAATCGCCCGCATCAGCCATGCACGCCAGCGGGTGTGGATCGCCAACGCCTACTTCGTGCCGCAAGGGAGCCTGATCGACGCTTTGGAGGAAGCGGTCACCAATGGCGCCGACGTGCGCATCATCGTGCCCGCGCAGTCGGACATCTGGTTCATGCCCTTCGTCGCGGCCACCTTTGCCGATCGCTTGACGCTGATCGGCGTGCACCTGCTGCAATACCAACCGTGTATGCTGCATGCGAAGACCATGATCGTCGACGACTGGGTTTCGGTGGGGTCGACCAACCTCAACAACCGCAGTTTGCGCCACGATCTGGAAGCCGACGTGGTGTTACGCACGAAGGAATCGCTCACCGCCCTGGAGGACATCTTCGCCGCCGACCTCAAACACTCGGTGGAGATCACCGGCAAGGGCAGTCGGCCGCCGTGGTGGGTGCGCTTGATCGGCAACATCGTCCTGCTGGCCCGGCGGTGGATCTGACATGGCCACCATCCGCATCCTGTCGTACAACATTCACAAAGGCCTGGCACCAGCCAACCAGCGGTTTGTGCTCGAACGTATGCGCACCGCCATTCGCAGCGTCGATGCCGAGGTGGTGTTTCTGCAAGAGGTCCAAGGTGAGCACCACAAACGCGCTGCACGTTTCGCCGACTGGCCGATGGAAGGGCAATGCGAGTATCTTGCCGACAGCATCTGGTCACACCACGCCTACGGCAAGAACGCGCTCTACGACCACGGTCACCACGGCAACGCGATCCTGAGCAAACACCCCTTCAGCGCGTGGGAGAACCTCGATGTCTCCAACAACCGCTGGGAACGCCGCGGTCTGTTGCACGGCGTGATCAAACATCCGGCGCTGAAACACGACCTACACCTGATCTGCTGCCACCTGGATCTGTTCGAACGTGGGCGGAAGAAGCAGGTGCAGAAACTCATCGACCGCATCGCCAACGCGGTGCCCGCTGAGTGTCCGCTGGTGATCGCTGGCGACTTCAACGACTGGCGTGCACGCGTTGATCCGCACCTGTGCACCGACCTGGGACTGGTCGAGGTTCACCACACCCTGCATGGCAAACACGCCAAATCATTTCCTGTGTGGTGGCCGATGTTGCGCTTGGATCGACTCTATGTGCGTGGACTAAAACCGATCAACGCGGAATGTCTGACCGGCGATCCGTGGCGGACGTTGTCGGATCATGCGGCGTTGTTAGTGGAGGTGGGGTGAGACCCCGGGAAGAAATTTGTCCTTCCTGGGGCCGGACCTTCGCCTCGCGAGCCCCGAACGGGGCGAGGTCAAGGTAGCCCAGGGCAACGCCGACAACGGCTTGGGTACCGATCACCTCGCGAGCGCCAACGGCGCGACCTCAACACAGCCCGGGGCAACGCCCAATGGCGTAAAGCGAATAAAGATTCCAAAGGCAAGACAACCTGCACAGAGGCCACAGAGGCCACAGAGAGCCCAGAGAAGATGAACAGTCGTTTTCCTCTGTGCTCTCTGTGGCCTCTGTGGCTATGCTGTCTGATTTTGCTGTCTTCTAGGCGTTAGCTTTACGCCATTGGGCAACGCCCCGGGTACCGATCACCCCTATCGAAAAAGCCCTGAAAGGGCGATTTAATCCCAGACGTACCGTTCGTCGAACGCGACGGGGTGACGTTGCAGAAAAACGCGGTATTCGTCTTGGAAGGTGGTCTTGCGATGGTGTTCTGCCTGCCGTACAATGTACCGTTCGACCGTCTCCTTCTGCGACTCCGACACGGAAAAAATACCATAACCGGTCTGCCAGGAAAACGCTGAGAACGGCTGGCCCTGTCGTTTCATCCATTTCGACGACGCGGTCTTCAGTTTTTCGACCACGTCGCTAACTGCATGAGTCCGACTGAGGAGGAACAAAACATGGATGTGGTCTTCGACTGAGTTGATGATCGACGCCGGGCATTGGAGGTCCTGCAACACGACCGCCATGTAGGAATGCAAGGTTTCCCGTACCGAATTCAGGATGAGCGGCTGACGGTTCTTGGTGCTGAAGATGAGGTGCGCGTGCAGTCGGGCGAGAGATTGTGCCATGTTGGCTACCGTCGCGGATAATCGCTGGTTTCATCCGCCCTTTCAGGGCTTGTGTCCAAGGACGCCGATTACCCGGGGCGTTGCCCGGGCGTTGCCCCGGGCTGTGTTGAGGTCGCGCCGTTGGCGCTCTCGAACGGAAGCCAGAGGCGAACTACGCCGCATGCATCAACGGTGATCCCTGGCGGACGCTGTCGGATCATGCGGCGTTGTTGGTGGAGGTCGGGTGAGATCGGTCCCAGCGCCCCCACAGGTGAACGCATGGTCAACCATCACACCAGGAAAAGACCGCCTCAATTTCGACTTTCGTATCTGGCACGCTGCCGTCATATAAATTGACGTCCGGTGTAGTAGCGGTCCACCTTACGAAAAAACCATCTTCGCTACGTCTGGTGATTGCGATCCGAACGTCTCGAAGTGGCTGATGCTCGTAGTAATACATCAGCGCATCGCCGACGTCCTGCTCGTCTACACCCGAAACATCCTCGTCTTCCTCGGGCGCTTCGCAGGGAATGCCGGCATGACGGAGTTCACTGCCCACCAGAGTATCAACGGAGAATTCCGTGATCCTGACTCCGACCGACAATGAGGGCGTGGCTGGATGAGCAGCTGTGTCTTCGTTACGAACAGAGGCTTCGTTGGTCGTTTCCAATTCAAACCACAGGGTGTAATTCCCGGGGTCGCCGAGCAAAAACATCTTCGCAGTTTTGATCTCGAAGCGTTCGATGCCGTTGAATCGATGGAGGGCCAGAGTCCCACAGATCATAACGCTTGCTCCCTCTGGTGTATTCGAGCGAACAATCGCTCAACGCAAAACCCCCAACGCCGCCCGCAACAAATCCTCCGGCCCAACACCGGGTTTCGCGGTCTTCGCCAACGCATCCGCGGCGTCCTTGGGCGAGAAGCCGAGCACCACCAACGCGCGATGGACTTCTTCGATGGCAGCAGCGCCGGTAGCCGGTGCACCAACTTCTGCCGTCAAGCTCGGTGCCGGAATGCGGTCGACCTTGTCGGCCAATTCCAACGCGATGCGGTCGGCGCTCTTGGGGCCGACACCTTTGACTTTGCGCAAGCGCGCGACGTCGCGGCTGATCAGTACGCGGCGCAGTTCGCCGACGCCGAGGTCGGACAACACCGACATGGCCACGCCGGGGCCGACCATTTGTACCGAGGTCAGCAGGTCGAACGCGGCGCGCTCAGCCGGATCGTGGAAGCCGAACAGGATCAGGTCGTCCTCACGCACGATCAGCCGGACGTAGACCAGCACGCTGCTACCGTCGAGCGGGATGCGTTTGCGCGTCTGTTCGCTGATGCGCAGCGAGTAGCCGACGCCATTGACCTCCAGGCTCAGGCGGCCGGTGGCATCGAGGCTGGCGACGGTACCGCGCAGGAAGTCGTACATGGGCAGGATGATGTCCGGAGTCGTGGGGCGCGGAAGGCCTTCCCCGGGAGCGCGGGCCAGCGCGGGCCGGCCCGCGCTCAATGGCGTTTAGCTAAGCGGCGTCCCGCAGGGACGCTGTGGTAATAGCCCGACACTTCAGTGCCGGGAATCGCGTCCCCAAATGATCCTAGTCCCGGAGGGACGGCTGAACCGTCGGCAATTTCAGTCGTCCCTCCAGGACTCGTGCTCATTCGGCATCTGTTCCCGGCACTGAAGTGCCGGGCTATTACCAAGCCTCCCCTACGGGGCG
>JANPLC010000180.1:0-3687 GCA_031426335.1 Planctomycetota bacterium | reverse complement strand
GCGCGGCGAAGGGTTTCTCGATGAACGCCGCGGTGCCGTCAGCAACGCCGTGTGCCAGCACCAGATCGTCGGTGTAGCCCGACATGAACAGCACGCGGATCGTCGGCCGCTGTAGCCGCACCCGTTCGGCGACCTCGCGTCCGCCCAGCCCAGGCATCACCACGTCGGTGAGCAGCAGTTCGATGGTTTTGGGGTAATGTTCGCTGATTTCGATCGCCTCTTTGCCGTTGGATACCGCGAGCACGGTATACCCGCTCGCTTCCAGGGTGTCTTTGGCCAGACCACGCACGCCTTCGTCATCTTCCACCAGTAGGATGGTCTCGCTGCCACGGATGGCGAGTTGCGCGGTGCTGTCACGATGGCGGAAGGGTTCCGGTGCTTTATCTGCGCGCGGCAGCAGCACATCGAAGCGTGAGCCCTTGGTCGGCACGCTGTCGACAAAGATGAAGCCACCGCTCTGACGTACGACGCCGAATACCACGGCCAGGCCCAAGCCAGTGCCTTTGCCTTCTGGTTTGGTGGTGAAGAACGGCTCAAAGATGCGCTTCTTGACGTTGTCTTCCATGCCTTCGCCGGTGTCGACGACGGTCATCATCACGTAATCACCTGGCGGGACTTCGGCGAACGCGCGGACCATGTCGGCATCAAGATGGCGATTGCGGGTCGAGATGGTCAGGGATCCACCCAGGGGCATCGCATCGCGGGCGTTCACCACCAGGTTCATCACCACTTGTTCAAGTTGTCCGGCGTCCGCCATGACCTGCCAGGACACCGACTCGAGGTCGGTTTTCAGCGTGATGTGTTCGCCGATGAGTCGACGCAGCATGGGCTCAAGATCGTTGATCACATCGCCGACGATCAGCAGTTGCGACTGCAGGACCTGTTTGCGGCTGAAGGCCAGCAATTGGTAGGTCAGGGCCGCCGCGCGCCGTGCGGCTTTTTTGATCTGTTGCACATATCCCGACGATTGGTCGGCGGTGGAGATGCGCGCTTCGAGCAGTTCACTGTAACCCATGATCGCCGTCAGCAGGTTGTTGAAGTCGTGGGCGATGCCACCCGCTAGGCGACCGACGGCTTCCATCTTCTGCGACTGGCGCAATTGATCTTCGAGCGAGGAACGTTCACTGATGTCCATCACCATGGTGATGACGCCGGTAAGCGTGCCATCGGTGCTGAACAATGGTGTCGGGTGCCATTCGCAGTGGACCTCGGAGCCGTCGGCCATGCGGTTGCTCATCTCTGCGACCAGACCCATGTCGCCCTTCTCAATACGCTCGAAATAGGACGACACCTCGGCCATGCCTTCTTCGAAGTTGAGCAGCTCGGGACCATGGCCATCCATGGCATCAGGCTGGAAACCGAAGATCTGCTCCGCTGCGGGATTGGCGTACGAAATGCGACGATCACGTGACCACAGGATGCAACCGATGGGCATACGCTCGAACATGTTCTCGCGTTCGTTCTGAAAGCGTCGACGTTCGTCCTCCGCTTGCCGCCGCTGGGTGATATCGGTGGCCCGGATGGTTGCGGCGATGGTGCGCCCATGCAGGCGCACCGGCGAGATGTGGCAGGAGAACCAGCGCAGGACGTGGTTGGCGCCTTCGGCTTGGATGTCATTGGAGACCACCTCCCCCTGACTGAATACCCGCTCGATGGCGGTTGACAGTAGGGCCGAGAATTCCTTGGGCATGAAGGTGCTGATGTGCGCACCAAGTACGCTGTCGTAAGTGAAACCCTCCATCAGGCGATTGATGAACAGGATCGTGCCGGTGCGATCAACCAGGATGATGGTGTCAGGGATGTTTTCTGCCAGCGAGCGCCAACGTTTTTCCGATTCCCGCAAGGCCCGTTCATGGTTCAGGCGCTCGGTAATATCGCTGAAGGTCGCCACCGTACCCCGAGGAACGCCACCACCGAGCGGCAGCAGTGGGTTGGCGTTCACCGACAGCCAGACCAAGGAATCGTCGTGGCGATGGACACCGATGGTGATGTCGTGCTGGGGTTGTCCGGTGCGCTGCGCCACCACGCTAGGGTGCTCTTCCGACGGGAACGGCGTGCCGTCTTCACGGATGGTGCGCCAGCGCGGGTCGAGGTTGGTGGCCCCGATCATCTGGTCGTGCGACAAACCCAGGACCTGCTCGGCGCTGGTGTTGCTGTCGATGATGCAGCCGTCAGCACGATGGATGACCACACCTTCGTGCATCGCCGAAATGACCGTGCGGTAGCGCTCTTCGCTGTCGCGCAGTTCCTGCTCGGCCAGGCGACGGCTGGTGATGTCGAGTACCACGCCGGCCATGCCGGTGGCGGTGCCATCAGCCCCACGCAGCACATCGCCCCGCCCGGCGAGCCAACGGATCGAGCCATCTCCGGTCAGAACGCGATGTTCCACCTGGAACCCGCCCCCTGCCGCCATGGCGCGCTGAATCGCCGCCTGGACCGTCGCCTGATCGTCTGGGTGGATGAGCCCCAGGTAGGTTTCAAAGGTCCCGTTGAAGGTGCCCGGAGCGAGACCGAACAGGCTTTCCACCTGTCCACTCCACGTCATCTTCCCGCTGCGGTGATCCCATTCCCAGGCGCCGATCCGCGCCGCATCGAAACCCACGCGCAGCAGACGTTGGCTCTGGCGGAGTTCATCCTCGATGCGTTTGCGCTCAGTGATGTCCATGATGATGCCGACGCTGCGCAGTGGACGGCCCGCGGCATCCTTCACCAGTTCAGCGCGTGCGGCTTGCCAATGGATGGTGCCGTCCGGCCAAATGATCCGCATCTCATAACTGACTGGGGCACCCTGTTGCAGCAGTCGCTGGGATTGTAGTGCCACCATGGCGCGATCATCCGGGTGGATGATCGTCAGGACATCCTGGAGATCGGCGGGCATCTCCTTGGCTGTGCGACCGAAGATCTCGTGGATGTGCTCTGACCAGGTGACGCGATTGGTCTGCAGGTCCCGTTCCCAACTGCCCATGCGCGCCGCCGGCAAGCCCTGACGAATCAACACCTCGGTGGTGCGGTCGGTGGCTTCCTGTTTGCGTTTGGCGGCAGCAACACCTGGTGGGGTGATGTCGCGGGTGGTGGGGCCACTGGTAGGCTGCTGCGTCAGGATCGTCGACGAACGCACTGTCCGCCGGGTCATCCACAACACGCCGCTGAGGATCGCAAAAAATACGGCCACGAGGCAGGCAATGCTGAACGGGAGCGCGCTGGCAAAAAAACTGGTGGCGCCCTCAGCCGCCGCCAAGGGTCCCGTCGCCAAGCCGCTCACGATGAGGCCACGAATGATGCCGTGCATGCGTCCCGATCCTGCTGCCCAGAATCGCGTTGGCCGCCAACGAATGCAAGCGTACCGCCGGCGACGTTGATGGCGTGGATCAGGACTGCGGCAGCGCCTGGTAGCCGGGCAGCTGGGTCACATCGACTGCATCGATCTGCTCCGGCGGCAGGAAGCGTTTGGCATAGTCGAGCCACACGCCCTGATTAATGAACACATCGAAGAGATCCGGATCAATGTGACCGTCGACCTTCATCCGCGTGTACGAGAAATGCTTCGAGGCTCCCGACTTTTTCAACGTAATGCCGGAACCGCCGCTGCCGTTCAGGACGATCGGCTTTTCGGACGATAAAACGGCGTCGAACCGCGTTCCGTCCGTCAGCGTTGCGTGCAGCAGATGCTTACCCGCGACCTCGCGG
>JANPLC010000179.1:0-5019 GCA_031426335.1 Planctomycetota bacterium | reverse complement strand
TGTTCATCGCGCTCGGCGCCAATGATGGATTACGCGGCCAACCGGCGAGCGCCACGCGTGACAACCTCGTCGCGATGGTCGAACGGTTCCGCGCCGCGGGCGTCAAGGTCGCACTCGGCGGCATGCGCCTGCCGACCAACTATGGCGAGGACTACCGCACCGCGTTCGCCGCGGTGTTTCCCCAGGTGGCCAAAGAACAGACGGTGCCGTTGTTGCCCTTCCTCTTGGACGGAGTCGGCGGGGTTGCGCGTTTGAATCAAGCCGATGGCATCCATCCAACCGTCGAGGGCCAGGAAATGATCGCGCGTTCAGTCTACACGTTCTTGCGCCCGCTGGTTGAGGCGCGCGTGGAAACCAAACCATGACTGCTCCAACTGCGTTAGCGACGCCAGTTCTGCACCTCGACGGTGTTACTCGGCGTTATCCCACCGGCAGCGGTCACCTCACGGTACTCGACGACATTCGCTTCAGCGTTGCAGCTGGCGAACGAATCGCGGTGGTCGGGCCTTCGGGCAGCGGCAAATCAACGCTGCTCGGTTTGATGGCCGGATTGGACGCGCCAGATGGGGGACGGGTGTTGGTGGAGGGGCGCGATCTGGCGCAGCTGTCACCATCCAAGCTCGCCCGTCTGCGCGGTGAACGCATGGGCTTCGTCTTTCAATCCTACCGTTTGCTGCCGACGCTCACGGCGCTGGAGAATATCGCGGTACCGCTGGATCTGGCCGGACGCGCGGATGCGGATGCTACCGCACGGGCGTGGCTGGCGCGTGTCGGCTTAGCGGAGCGCGCCGATCATTTGCCGGCGAAACTTTCCGGTGGTGAACAACAACGCGTCGCGCTTGCTCGTGCGCTCGCGCCTGGTCCGGCGCTGGTGTTTGCGGACGAACCGACGGGGAATCTCGACAGTCGCACCGGTGCGGCGATGACCGAGTTGTTATTCGCCCTGGTGGCTGAATCCCGCGCGACGTTGGTGTTGGTGACGCACGATCTAGCACTCGCGAGTCGCGCCGGTCGTCGCATCGAACTCAGCGATGGTCGCTTGGTGGCTGACATCAGGGCTGACATCAGGGCTGATATCACCGCTCCAGTCGCATGCTGACCCTGCGTCTGGCGTGGCGTCTGGCGCGTGGGCAATCCGCGCGCGTGTGGTTGCTGGTAGCGTGTATCGCTCTGGGGGTGTGTGCGCGGGTGTGCGTCGGTTCTTTCAGTGGGGCGCTGGAACGGGCACTGGTTCGCGAAGCACGTCCGCTGCTGGGTGCTGATCTAGAGATCGCCAGCAATCAGCCGCTGAGTGCCGAGCAAGACGCTGACCTGCTGGAGATCCTGCCGGCGGATGCTCGCACCGCGCAGCAGGTGCGGTTCACCACCATGGCCTTGGCGCAGGACAATGGTCGCGCCCGTACGGTTGAAGTGCGTGCGGTTGCGCCCGGACATCCGCTGTATGGCAGCGTCCGCGTTTCGTCGTCGTCGTTGGAGGTGTTGTTCGGTGCTGAGCCAGTGGTCTTCGCCCAGCAGGAACTGCTCGATCAACTCGATATCCAGATTGGCAGCGTCCTACGCTTAGGCGCCGAAGGATTCCGCATCGCTGGCGTGATCGTCGAGGAACCGGGCCTGGGCGCCACCATGTTCACCATGGGACCGCGTGTGTTGATGGCACGTTCGCGTCTGGCCGACACCGGCTTGGACGGAGGCGGCGCTCGACTGCGTTACGCACGCTTGATCGCACTCAAAGAGGGCGCGGTTGATGGCGTAGCCACGACGCTGCGCAAACGCTGGACGCTGAGCGAGCGGATGAACACCGGCTTCGGCGGGCGGGTTGAAAACGAACAGGGCGTCGCGTTGCGTACGGCGGCGCAGGCGAGTGGTTCTGCGGCACGCATCTATGAACGGGTCGGTGATTTCTTGAATATCATCGCGCTCGCCGCGTTGCTGCTCGGTGGCATCGGCGTCGCCAGCCTGATGCGCGGATTCCTCAGCGAGAGTCGTGATACCGTCGCGGTGCTCCAAGTGCTCGGCGCAACTCCAGGGCGGGTTTTGCGCGTGTTTCTGTGGCAGAGCGCGCTGGTCGGCCTTGCGGGTGGAGTCATCGGTGCGCTGGCAGGCGCTGGCCTGCAGAACCTGTTGCTGGTCCTGGGACGTGCGTATTTGCCGGTAGCGGCCGACCTTGGTGTGGATGTGCCGGTGATGGTCTGGGGCGTGGTGCTTGGCCTCGGTGCCAGCGTTGGTTTTGCCGCCTTGGCGTTGGTGGCGGTGCACGGCATGCGTCCGTTGGCGCTGCTGCGTGATGAGTCGTCAGCCGGCGGTGGTTGGCGTGTGTGGGCGGTCGGGAGCGTGCTGTTGGCGGCGATCATGGTGGTTGCCGCATACGAGGTGCGTTCCTGGATCGTCGGGCCGGTGATGGTGATCTTATTGCTCATCGGCGGTGGAATCACCGCGCTGATTTGCTGGCCCGTGTTGTACCTGCCGCGCATGCTGGCGCGCTGGTGTTTCTCTCGTCGTGCGTTTGGCCTGCGCCACGGCTTAGGGAATCTGACGCGGCCAGGGTTTCGACCGTTGGCGGCGGTGGTGGCGATCGCGCTGGCGGCGCAACTGCTCGGCGCCATGGCGACCTACCGCGCGAGTTTGACGGGCGACATCACCAGCGGCGGTGAAGGTCAGCGTCCAGGCTGGTTTTGTCTGGGACTCGAAAGCGATCAGGTGAAGGAGTTCACCAGCGTGGTGCAGCAGCAATGCGGCGTCGAGCCGTTGCTCAGTCCGATGGTGGTGGCGCGACTCAAAGGCATCAACGGCACCGAGCACAAGGAAGGAACAACGAATGAAACCGAGCGCAATCGTTGGCGTGGACGAGAACAGCGGCTGAGCTGGCGCACCGAATTGGGCTCGGACGAAACCATTGTCGCGGGACGCTGGATGTCGTCGACCGGCTCGCAGGTTGAGGCCTCGCTGGAAAAACGTTTCGCCAACAACATCGGCGCGCGCCTCGGTGATGTACTCACCCTCGACATTCAGGGCGTGCCGGTCAAAGCGACGGTGACCAGCATCCGCGTGGTGCGCTGGCTCAACCTCAAACCAAACTTTTTCATCTTGCTGAGTCCGCAGGCGCTGGCCGAGGCACCACACGCGTGGATCGCAGCGATACCGCAACCGACGGATGGACGTGGCGCGGGATTGGTTGCTGCTCTTGCCACGCGCTTTCCCAACGTCACCACCTTCGATATCGGTGAACTTGGCGGAAAAATTGGGATGGTGGTCGAGCGCATCAGCTTGGCGGTGCGCTTCCTCGGCGGTTTCTACCTGGCGGCCGGCATTCTGGTGCTCATCGGCATTGGCATCGGCACCGGTCGTCAGCGGCGTGGCGACGCGGCGCTGGTGGCGGTGCTCGGTGGTACCCGCCGCACGTTGCTGGCATCAATCACCGCCGAGTTCGCCGCGCTCGGTGCGATTGCGGCGATCTGCGGCCTCTCCTGTGGCCTGCTGCAGGCGCATCTCGTGTTTATGTTTTTTTTCGACCTGGAGCTGGTCATACCGTGGGGCGAACTGCTGGCAGTCGCTGTGGGAATCGTGGTGATTGGTGTGCTGTCGGGGCTTGCCGCGTGCCGCAGCGTGTTCACCCGCCATCCGTTGGCGGTACTGCGCGAGGAATGAAACGATCGAGACGGCGGAATCACCGCCCGGTGGCGGTGGCGGAGTACAGGGCCAGGATTTCGGCTGCTGCAAGTGCGCGTGGCCACACCGCGACATCATCGAGTTGTCCGATGAAGCCATTGCCGGTGTAACCAGTGCCGATCAGTAGTGGCTGGTTTGATGCCGCTGCCACTGGGTAAGCGGTGGCCACGGTGTTGGTGGCCTTGCCGTTGCGGTACCAGGTGACGGTCTTGGCGGTGAAGTCGCGTACCACCGCCAGATGCACCCAGGCCTTTGCTGTCACGGCGATGTTCATGCCGACGCCGACGTAGGCACCGGCGGTTCCGCCGTAGTAATAGTTCACCGTGCCGTTGGGTTCGAGGGTGAAGGTGCTCTCTCCGGTATAGGACTTGTTGAACGGGTTGCGCCGCAGGTCGAGCACCGCCGGCATCATCCAGTAGGCGATGGTCTGGTTGCCGGTGATTTGCATCTGTTTTGAATTCGGAACTTCGATTTGGCTGGTGCCATCGAACTCCAGGACGATGCCGAACGGGCCGCGCACCGGTTTGGTTCCCGTCGCGGGGAATCGCAGACCCGAACCGCTGGCGTCGACCACGCCGGTCAAACGTGTGCCGGCGAGGGCGAGGGTGTCGGCTTCGAAGGTCAGCAGCAGCGCGGAGCCGGGCGGGTAGAGCGACAAGGTGCCTTGCGCCACCGGTCCCAAGGCGCGTTCCAATTCACTGATGCGTTTGTCGACCTTGGCCTTGGTCGTGCCGGTGAGCAGCGGTAGCGCGCGACGATACCAGGTCAGGGCCCGTAGTTGTCCGGATTCACGCTGCGTGCCGCGTGGCAGATCGCTGGCGATGGTACGCCATGCTTCGCCTGCCGCGACTGCCTGCGATCCGTCGTTGCCGACTTTTTCCTGCGATACGTGTGCGGAGAGATCGCTGCGTGCGAGGTTGCCCCACTCCTGGTCGTCGCCAGCGGCCAGGTGCAGCAGGCCGGGCAGCCAGTCGTTCTTGAACAGGCAGAGGAATTGGCCGAGGCGGCGATGGCCATCCGGGGTTATTTCACCGAGCAGATCGCGGACTTCGCCGAGTTTGACAAACTCCTCGTGGAGTTCCTTGCTGCGCTCGCTCAAGATCTTTGCGCGCGTGGTGATCGATGGGTCGCGTAGTTTGCGCGCGACGGTTTCGCAATCCTTGCTCAGCCGTACGGCCAGGGCGTAGTCGTCGGCGGCGATGCAGGAG
The DNA here is from genome assembly GCA_031426335.1 of Planctomycetota bacterium. GTDB lineage: Bacteria > Planctomycetota > UBA11346 > UBA11346 > UBA11346 > BOG-1363. The sequence continues at coordinate 145 of JANPLC010000179.1, read as the reverse complement.
TCGATGAGCGAAAACATCGCGAAGGCGGCGGTCTGCGCCGCGGTGGCGTCCGCCAGGTTCGGCGTCACGGCGCTGAGCGCGCGCCCAGTTTCCTCGCGTGCGGTCACGACGAAGGTCTTGGCCAGTTCATCAGCAGCATTGAGGG
>JANPLC010000178.1:0-4800 GCA_031426335.1 Planctomycetota bacterium | reverse complement strand
TCCGGAGGTCCCGAAGTCCTTCGGAACCGGAGCCCGCGGAGAATGCGCCAGCAAATCCAGCTGCGGAACCGAAGACAACCAACCACGTGACGAATCCACCAGCGAACGCCGAATCCACCAGACTCCCGGACCTCCGGACCTCCGGACTTCCGGACGGGGGCAATCATGCAACAGCGTGAACGCCTCCTTGCCGGTGCCGTCGCGTTGTTGGTCGGCGGTTGGCTGATCGACAGCGTCGTGGTCCAGCCGACTCTCGCGTGGTTTGCGGCGATGGACAAAGACACCCAGGCCGCGACGCGCGAGGCCGGCGAAGCCAGCGTGTTGATCGATCGTCAGGCGCGCATCCTCGCCGATTGGCGTGGTCGCCATGCGGCCGGTCTGGTCGACAATGAAGATCAGGCACGCTTCCGTATGCAGCGCACGCTCCAGGACGCGGCGAAAAGCAGCGGTTTCACCATCGCCAGCGTCGGTGGCGGACAACTGGTCGCGGCGACGCAGGAGCAGGTCTACGACCTGCTGCGCTTGAGCGTCAGCGGTCACGGTTCGTTGGAGCAGGTGCAGCGGTTTGTCGCCACGCTTGAAAGCGCAGCTCAGCCGCTGCGCATTGAACGCGCTGAGGTGTCGAGCGGTGACGCGCGTAAAGATGCTCTCGACGCGGCGCTGACGTTGTCCACCCGCTTGGTCGCAGAGACCGCGCGCGGTGGACGTGCGGTACCCGAGGGCACGGTGGCATGGAGTCCGGACAAACGCGGCACCACGCTCGACGAAGCGATCCACGACGCCAAGCCGTTCTTGGCTGATCGTCGGCACGCAGTCGCGCGCACGGTCACGGAAACCACGGACGAGCCGACTACCACCACCGTGGCGACTCCGGTCAGCAGCAAGGGCTGGGCCCTGGTCGGCATCTCGGTCAGCGACGAGGACTCCGTGGCCTTCGTGCGCCATCAGGGTGATGGCAGCGAGCGCATCCTGAAGGCCGGTGAGCAGCTCGACGGCCACACCGTGGTGGCGGTCGAGAAGCACGGCCTGCGCTTGCGCCTGGCGCAGACGGCAGAAACGCCTGAGCAGGACACCCTCATCGCGGTAGGCCAGGACCTCAAAGGCCAAGCTGTGGATGGCGTGATCACCGCCACTCGTCGCACGACGGGCGCCACCACGTCGAGCACCACGGTCGCTCCGGGCGTCACTGCCACACCGTTTGCCGTGCCCACCATGCCCACCGATCCAGCGCGCGAGGCGATTCTAAACCGCCTGCGAAGCCAACGTAACCGCGCGCCCTGAGGATGACCATGCGTACCCTGCCCCTGTCGACGTTGCTTCTGTGTCTTGCCTGTGCCGTGCCGGCCGAGGACGTGGTGCCCAAACCGGTTCCAGCGCCGGCGCCAGTCACCACGACGACCACCGCCGCGCCGCCGGCCGCTGCTCCAACGACCACTCCAGCGACCACGGTAGCTCCGACGACGACCACACCACCCGTCGCCGAGACCACGCCGCCGGTGATCGAGCCACGCCCAGATGGCAAGTTCATGTTGGAGTTCCGCGGGGCGCGCCTGGGACAGGTACTCGATTATCTTTCGGCGGTGGCCGGTTACGTCATCGCCAATCCGGTCGAATTGCCCGCGCCACTGACGCTGGTGGCGAAACAACCGGTGACGCCGCAGGAAGCCGTCGACGCGCTCAATACCGTGCTGATCGCGCAGAACTACGCGGTGATCGTGCGGCAGAAAACGCTGCATGTGGTGCCGTTGGCCACGGCCCGGCAACAGAACCTGCCGGTCTTCATCGGCTCCGACCCGGCACGTATCCCCGACACCGATCAGATGGTGACGCAGGTCATGCCGGTGCAGTTCGCGTTGGTGAAGGACTTGGCCGACAACCTCCAGCCGTTGCTCAATGCGCAGTCGGCGACCATGGCGGCGAACGAGAGCAGCAACGTGCTGATCTTGACCGACACCCAGGCGCACATCAAACGCATCGCTTCGATCATCCAGGCGATCGACCGTGCGGTCGGCGGCGAACAGGCGGTGAAGGTCTTCACCCTGGCGCATGCCGACGCGGAAAAAGTCGCGCAGATCATCAACAACCTCTACGGCAGCCAATCAACCGCGAGTCGCGGCAATAATCAGGCCCAACAGTTCGGTCGCGGTTTCAATCAGGGCCAAAACCAGGGCCGTGGCGGCGGCAATCAGCAGCAAACGGGCCAGAGCGGCCGCGAGATCGAAGTGCAGGCCGCGGCGGATAGCGGCACCAACAGCTTGGTCGTGCGGGCCTCGCCCGAGACGCTGCTGCTGCTCGGCGACGTGGTGATGCAGCTCGACCGCGACAATTCGGCGCGCGATGACGTGCTGCTGTACCGCGTGCGTAACGGCAAGGCCGCCGATCTTGCGACCTCGCTCAATGAACTTTTTCAAGGCATCCAGGCCAGCACCAGCGCGACGCAAACGCGCACCGCAGGACAGACCGCGGCACGTGGTGCCACGGCCCAGGCCACACCAGCGCAACCGGCACGAGCGATCACGGCGCCGGCCGCGCAAGGCGCTAACGCGGCGAACGCCGATGCCGGGCTGGATCTCTCTGGTCAGGTGCGTGTGGTTGCCGACGCGGTCAGCAACTCGGTGATGGTGTTGTCGCCCGAACGCAACTTTGAGCGCATCCGCCGGCTCTTGGAACAACTCGATCAGCCGGTGAAACAGGTGCTGGTGCGCGTGCTGGTGGCGGAGGTCACGCTGGAGAAGGGCCTCGACCTGGGTGTCGAATTGACCGGTGGCGCTCCCGGAAGCACCACCGCGTCGAACATCTTCTCCGACTTTGACCTGTTCGATTCCGCTCTGGGGGTGAATGGCTTCCTGATCGAGAACACCGACTTCCGCGCGGCCATCCGTGCGCTTGCCACCAACACCAATTTTGACGTGTTGTCGCGCCCCTACATCCTGACCACCGACAATCGCGAGGCGACGGTCAACGTCAGTCAGGAAGTTCCGGTCATCAATGGTTCGCGCACCGACCAGAACAACAACATCACCAGCACCTTCGACCGGCGCGACGTCGGCATCATCCTGACCGTCACGCCACAGATTAATAGCGAAGGCTTGGTGGTGCTCGATGTCTCGCAGGAACTTTCAGCGCTCAGCGATCAAGGCATCCCAGTCGCCGCCGATGTCGAATCGCCGATCATCAACAAACGTACCATGACCACGCGCGTGCTGGTCGAACACGGTCAGACGGCGGTGATCGGCGGTTTGGTGAAGGACCAGGTCTCGGAAACCGTGCGCAAGGTGCCGCTGTTAGGGGACATCCCGTTCTTGGGCGCGTTGTTCCGCCGCACGCAATCAACCAAGAGCCAGACGGAACTGTTGGTCTTCCTCACGCCGCAGGTGGTGCGCAATCCGCAGGAGCTGGCGGATCTCAGCCGCCAGCTGCGTGGCGAGATGCAGCGTCTGGATGCGGCGGTGGAAAAGGGCTTGTTGCTCCAACACCTCACTCAGCTGGAGAAAACCCGCGCGATACCCGTGGGTACGCCGGTAGTGCCGCCCGCTGTGGAGGACAAACCATGAGCGCCGTCGCTGATGTTGCGCGACCAAATCTGCTGGCCGCGGTTCTGCTGCTGGTGATCGCGTGGTTGCTGGTTGGCTGCGGCGAGGACCGCGCGAAAAAGGAAGATCCGCTGAAACCACCGTGGCCCGAACAGGGAGCACCGGACGACCTGCATGCGCTGGCGGAAGATCTGCTCGCCTACCAGGGTGCCCTTGGTCGTCTGCCCAATGATCTCGCCCTGCTCGACCGCTCGGGCCTCGTCAGTGGTGGACCGTATGCGACCAAGCACTACGCCTACCACCCGACGGGCATCGGCGTACTCAAGGATGGTTGGCGCGTGATGGTGGCCGATGAGCAGTTGCGCCAACCCGACCGACTGTGGTGCGTGGTCCGTCCGCCAGTACGAGTGAACGGTCGACCTGGCCTGCGCGTGGTGCAGATTCCACTCGACGAACTGCGCATCGCCGCGGCGACCGCCGGTGGAGGCTGACTATCGTGACTCGCCTGCTGCTGATCGAAGACAACGACCGCCTGCGCGAAACCCTCTCCACCGGACTACGGGCCCAGGGCTATGCCGTCGACACGGCGAACGACGGACTCGAAGGCTGGCGTCAGGCAAGCGAGGCGGCGCACGATCTGATCATCCTCGACCGCATGATGCCTGGGCTCGATGGCTTGGAGGTCTTGCGCCGCCTGCGCACGTCAGGTTCATCGGTGCCGGTGCTGTTGCTGACCGCACGTGACGCGGTGGAAGACCGCGTCGCCGGACTTGATGCCGGTGCCGACGATTACCTGACCAAACCCTTTGCGGTTTCGGAACTGTTAGCGCGCCTGCGTATGCTGCTGCGCCGTGGCCAGCACCGCGCTGATCCCGTGGTGGTGCTCGGCGACATGGAAATCGACACCGTCGCGCGCAGCGTGCGCCGCGCTGGTCGCCGACTCCACGTCACGCCGAAAGAATATGCGCTGATCGATTACCTGCTCGCGCGCCCAGGCGAAGTGATCAGTCGCGCGGAACTCGCGCGCCACCTCTACGACGACGAGAGCGAAGCCAGCGCCAACGCAGTCGAGGTGCTGGTGATGCGTCTGCGGCGCAAACTGCATCCGCCGGGAGTGCCGCCGGTGTTGCATACCAGACGTGGGTTTGGCTATCAGTTGGGTGGCGAGCCATGAATCCACCTTCATTGCGCGCGACGTGCCTTTCCCTGGGGGCGTGGGCGGCCCGCCCGCGCGGTGTCCTGCGCGGGCGAGCCGCCCACGCCCCCA
>JANPLC010000177.1:0-2904 GCA_031426335.1 Planctomycetota bacterium | reverse complement strand
CCGCAGTGCAATGCCTGGAAGTCGGCCGCCAAGGCCGTCGCCGCGCTCGGCTACACCAACGTCAAGCACTACACCGGTGGACTGTCGGGTTGGAAGGAAGCGGGCGGCAAGCTCCAGCAGAACTGAGTCCTTGAACTCAGTCGTTCGGGTCAGCTTGGCTGACAACGTCGCACCCCGCGGATTTCCGCGGGGTGCGCTCTTTTATGCGGTGGCCGCCCAACGGCGAGGCTCAGCGATTGCGGCCCGTGCCTTTGTGGTCCTTGCCAGGTTTCGCATCCAGGATCGTGCCGACACCGAAGAGTGAGAGTCCGTCGCTGATGGGCGGCGCGGCGGGACCAGGGCCAGCAACATTTGAGCTCGGTGCTTGGTTGGCTGGTGCAGTCGGAGTGCCGTCCTCGTCATCATCGTCGAAGGGCAGGATCTCGCTCACCGGCACCACCAGCGGCATGATCGGCATCGGCTCGGCATCGGTGAGTTCCACCGGCTCGATGGTCACTGGTTCCAAATCGATTTCTTCTGGCGGAATTTCGAGAAACGGAATCACCGCCGGCTTCTTGGCCGCCCGCAACCGCAGGGCGATCATGTCGGCGCCCTCATAGACTGAGCGGTTGACGGATTTGGAGTTGGTCACGGATGACGGTCCTGTGGCCAGGCACGGCTGGTGCCTGATGAGTGTCGAACGTGACTGCGCCTGTCAAACTTCGACGGCGCCAGTCTCGCAACCGTGTGCGGTGTCATGCCACACCGCCGGCCGCTGGAGGGCTTCGGCGGTGGGGTTTTCTGCCGCTAGGGCAATCACTTGCACTCGTTCCGGTGGTTGGCGGTCAGCGTTACGCCCGGTTGCGTGTACCAGTCGCCCGCAAACAGCCGTGAAATTGCGTCTGTTCAGCGCGTTGCGCCGGGTTAACGCCTCTCCTCAATCCTTCCGGGAGGTTGCCATGTCCACCGTCGAGAGCATGCGTTTCATCTGCGGCGGGTGCGGTTACCGCGCACGCATCCCCGTTTCCTACACCGGCAAGGTGATCCTCTGCCCTGGTTGCCAGCAGATGCAGGTTGCCAATGCGGATGGTGGTGAGGCCACTGGTGACACCGTGCGCGTGTCCAGGGTCGCGACCGCCCCTGGGACTGGACGCTTCAGCGTGCCCGATGCCGAGGGGCGCCTGCGCTTCACCTGCACCGGCTGTGGCTACAGTGCCAAGCTCGCCAGCACCTACGCCGGCAAGGCGATTTCATGCCCGCAATGCAAGTCGCCGCAGCTCATTCCGCCGCTTCAGGGTCCGGAGGGCGGCGCGGGAAAAGCGGCGCCGTCGCCGGCCCGTGAGTCGGCGACGGCACCAGTTGAGGACGACGGGCTGAGCTTTGATGATGAACCCGTCAAACCCGCTGCGCCAGCCACGCCAGCCAAGCCGATGGCAATGAGCGCCCCTGACGATGACGGCCTGACCTTTGCTGACGAGCCAGCGGCACGCACCGCTGCGGGCGGCGACAACGATGCGACCAAGCCGACCGCTGTGGCGTCGGCGAAATCTGCCGGTTCGGCCAGTCCCGCCGCCAGTTCAGCAAAAGCAGCGACCAAACCCGGATCGGGTGGAGTGGTGCGGCGCGGTAATCGTATGGCCATGCCGGTGCCTGCGCCGGAGGAAGACGAGACTGACGACGAGGAGGAAAAAAAGCCGTCCAAGCCGTTGCCGCCGTGGGCGCAGAAGCTCAAAGAACCGCGCATGATGATGCTCATCGGCGGCGCTGCTGCCGCACTCATCCTGCAGATCGTGCTGATCAGCGGCTGGGCCAATGCCACGCACCAGGCGGAGCAGAACCGTGTCCGCGCTGAAAGCGTTGAGAAACGGGTAGACGAACTGACCACCGGCAAGTCCAAGGTCGAGTACGATCTGAGCAAGATCACGGAAGAGGTGAAGCGCCTGAAACAGAGCGAAACCGAAGCCAAGGCGGCCCTGGGAGCGTCCGAAACCCGACTGGCGGAGATGGGCGAACAATTCAAGAAGGCCGAGGCGGACAAGGCGGACGAGTACGCGCGGCGCAAGAAGGCCGAGACCGCCCACGACGAGATGTTCACCAAACTCCAAGACGCAGAAAAGAAGCGCAACGAGGAATACCGCACCACCACCGAATTGCGGCGCAAATACGAGGAGGAGGTCAAGCTGCGCAAGGACCTCAAGGTACGTTTGGACGAGGCACAGGCGGCCGCGAAGTAGCGGCCGTGGGCTTGGCGGTGGGGCCTTGGCGCCTACCGTGCCAAGCATGAAACCCCTCCAGGTCGCCGCTTTCATCCTCTTGGCTCTGCCGATGGATGCTGCCGATCGACCGCCGTTTTACGTCGCCGGCGGCGTCAGCGAGTTCGACAAACAGATTCGCGAGATGACCACCAACTATCCGTGGACCGTCGGACTCGGCTGGGGTGAAGCGGAGGCGGCGCTGTTTGGCGCGCCCAGCCTGGACCTGGAATGGGCGCACGCGCAAGGGAAAGGTAACAAATTCGATTCCTATGGCGTGACCTACAACGAGCGCGCAATGATCACCAGCAGCGTGTATTTCGGGGTGGGCATCGGTAGTTACTACAACAAGATCGACGCCATCGACAAAGACGGCAACGTCTACGACGCGGCCAAGTGGTTCCCCGCCGGTCGTGGCATGGTCGGACTCAACCTGGGTGGTGGCAGTTATGGCTCGTTGTTCACCGAACTAGTTTACACCTACCGCGGCAAGGTCGAAGGCCTCTCAGCCAACAGTTTTTCCCTCATCGCTGGCTTCTGGTTCTAAGGAGTGGTTTCAAAACCAACTGCTACTGCGCCCGGCCCTCGTCGGCTGCGGCTGCGTCAGACGAAACGTTTGGTGCTCAACATGGCCTACGGCCATGCCTCCGCGCCAAACGGCTCCTCTTCCTTG
>JANPLC010000176.1:0-7868 GCA_031426335.1 Planctomycetota bacterium | reverse complement strand
CGGCACTGAAGTGCCGGGCTATTACCACCGCATCCCTGCGGGACGCCGCGAACAGGCACGTCGACCAGGACGCTCATGACCTGAGCACCACGACATCCTCACGCGCGACCGACAACTTCACGATGTCACCGATCGCTCGTGCTGGTGGCGCCTGTTCGTCGACGCGCAAATCAAACTCGCCACAGCGCACGGTCCACGCCGCGCTGCCGCCGAGAAACGACAGCGCGGTGATGGTGCCGCTGATGGTGCCCTCGCTGGTGATGCGCAGACGCTCTGGCCGGATGCACACGGTCAGCGGCGCCCCCTCCATGATGCGATCCGGCGTCGCCGCCGGCAGCACGCCAAGTGCACAGGCGACCTGTCCTTTGCCATGTGCCATCGCGGTGAGCAGATTGGCCTCGCCCAAAAACGTCGCGACCGTGGTCGACGCCGGGCGTTCGTACACTTCACGCGGCGTGCCGACCTGCACCAGTTTGCCACCCGCCATCACCGCGATGCGGTCGGCAGTGCTGAGCGCTTCTTCGCGGTCGTGGGTGACGTAGATCGCGGTGACGCCGGCGGCCTTGCAGATGCGGCGGATCTCCGAACGCATGGTCTGCCGCAAACGCGCGTCGAGGTTCGACAACGGTTCATCGAGCAACAGCACCTGTGGCTTGATGACGATGGCGCGAGCTAGGGCGACGCGCTGCTGCTGACCACCAGACAGCTCGGCGATGCGCCGTGCGTTGAAGCCGGACAACTCCACCAGGTTCAAGGCTTCGTCGACACGACGAATGCGCTCGGCCGTAGCGATACCGCGCATCTCCAAGCCGAAGCTGACGTTCTCGGCGACCGACAGGTGCGGCCACAACGCATAATTCTGGAACACCATGCCCAGGTCGCGTTTCTCCACCGGAATGCTGGTGACATCGCGCTCACCAAAGCGGATCGTGCCCGCATCCGGCGTGATGAAACCGGCCACCAGCCGCAACAACGTGGTTTTGCCACAGCCGCTACCACCGAGCAGAAAAAACAGCTCCCCTGCCGCGATGTCGAGGTCGATCCCGTCGAGCACACGCGTGGTCCCGTCGTAACTTTTGGCCACTGCGCGGATCGAGACTGGGGTCATGGGGCGGCAGTGTGTCGCGTCAGAGCGTGGCGCAATGCTGCCTGGGCCGACCACTTCCAGTCTTCCGGTCCCGGCGATCCGCCGCACCATCCCAGGCGTGGCCGCACCACCACCTGATCCACATTCCAATGGCGCCCTCGTCCGCCGGCTGCTGGCGCTGAGCTGGCAGTACCGCGGACGTTGCCTGATCGTGCTCGGCTACCAGGTGCTGCTGCTGGCCTTCGGTCTGCTCGGCTTAGGTGCGCTCGGCCTGGGCATCGACTACATCCACCATCAGATCAAACCGGAGCGCGCGGCGCCGCTGTGGCCACTGGGCCTTGCTCCGCCCAGCACGTGGACGCCGCTGATGGTGATCGCGCTCATCGCTGGCGTGATGCTGCTGTTGGCGTTGGCGCGCACGATCCTGAACTACCTCTATTCGGTTGCCGTCGCCCACCTGATCCAGGCGGAAATTGTCGTCCATCTGCGCACGCAGGTGTACGACAAGCTGCAACGCTTGAGCTTCCGCTTCTTCGACGCCAATGCCTCCGGCACCATCATCAACCGCGTCACCGGCGACGTGCAGAATCTGCGCCTGTTCGTCGACGGCGTGATCATCCAGGGCGTGATCCTGGTGCTGTCGTTAGTGGTCTTCCTGGTCTACATGGTGCAGTTGCACGTGTGGCTGACGCTGGCCTGCTTGGCGACCGCGCCGTTGTTGCTGATCGCGTCGTTGATCTTTTCGCACTACGTGCGTCCGGCCTACGCCCGCAATCGTGAGTTGGTCGACGCGATGGTGGGACGGCTCACCGAAGACATCCAGGGCATCCAAGTCGTAAAGGGTTTCGCGCGCGAACCCGAAGCCTGCGCCGCCTTCGCCCGCGCCACTGATGCGGTGCGCGATCAACAACGCGCGATCTTCTGGCGCATCAGTTTATTCGGTCCAGGCATGGACCTGTTGGCGCAATGCAATCTGGCGATCCTGCTGCTGTATGGCGGCTGGCTGGTCATCAACGGCGAGCTACCACTCGGCACCGGGCTGGTGGTGTTCAGCGGACTGCTTCAGCAGTTCAGCGGTCAGGTGTCGAACATCACCAACATCATCAACTCGGTGCAGCAGAGCCTGATCGGCGCCAAACGCGTATTCGAAATCCTCGACGCGCCAGTTGAGGTCGCCAACCGGAGTGATGCCCTCCGTCTGACGAAAGCCCAGGGCGCGGTGGTTTTTGAGAACGTGTCGTTCGCCTACCGTCCCGACGAGGCGGTGCTGACCGACATCACGCTCAGCGTCAAACCCGGCATGTGTGTCGCCATCCTGGGGGAAACCGGTTCGGGCAAGAGCACCTTGATGTCGCTCATCCCGCGCTTCTACGATCCGACCGCCGGACGCGTGACGCTCGACGGCCATGATCTGCGCACCATCGATCTCGACGACCTGCGCCGCAACATCGGCTTGGTATTCCAGGAGAGCTTCCTCTTCTCCAATACCATCGCCGCCAACATTGCCTTCGGTCATCCCGAGGCCACCCAGGCGCAGATCGAACAGGCGGCGCGCATTGCCCAGGCGCACGACTTCATCACCGCGCTGCCCAAAGGGTACGACACCGTGCTCGGCGAAAGCGGCACCGGATTATCCGGCGGACAACGCCAGCGCTTGGCGATCGCGCGCGCCGTGCTGCTCGAACCGGCGGTGTTGCTGCTCGATGATCCCACCGCAGCGATCGATCCCGAAACCGAAGACGAGATCCTGGCCGCGATGGACACTGCCATCGCCGGCCGCACCACCTTCATCATCGCCAACCGTGTCTCGACGCTCCGACGCGCCGATCTGATCGTGGTGCTCGACGACGGCCGCATCGTGCAGCAGGGCACTCACGAAGAACTGATGCGCCAGGAAGGTCCGTACCAGGCGGTGGCGAAGCTTCAGCTGATCGATGATGTCGATGACGGGGTGGTGCCATGACCACGCCCGACACCGGCATCATCCGTCGCCGTCGCTCGCAACTGAAACTGACGCAGGTCATCCGTCCGCATGACGAAGAGGACGACGTCGAACGCCGACCGCTCGAATGGGCGCTGATCCGGCGGCTGTTCACCTATGCCGCGCCCTATCGTTCGCTGGTGATCTGGCTGACCATTCTGGTGATATTGCGCTCGATCCAGTTGCCACTGCTCACGTGGACCATCGCGCGCGTCATCGGTGGCCCGATCACGGACGGCAACTGGGCTGGCACCATCGAAGGCGCCGCGTGGTTTTTCGCCATCGCCGTGTCGACCATTGTCTGTTTCCATTTCCGTCATCGTCTGGCTTTACAACTGGGCGAGGGCGTGGTGCACGACCTGCGCATCGCCATCCATGAACACCTGCACCGCTTGACCATGGGCTACTTCACCCGCACGCGCTTTGGCCGCATCATCGGCCGCGTCACGGGCGACGTCGAATCAGTGCGCAGCGGCGTGCAGGATGTGCTCTTCATCAGCATGGTGCAGGCCGGCCAGATGTTGGTCGCTGCCGTGCTGATGTTGTGGTATGACTGGGCGCTGTTCCTGGTGGTCTTGGCGCTCGCGCCGATCCTGTGGCTGATCAACCGGCACTTCCGCATCCGCATGAGCCGGGCTTCGCGCGATCAGCAGGAAACCTACAGCCGCATCACCGCGACCCTGGCGGAATCGGTCAACGGCATCCGCGTGACGCAAGGTTTCGTCCGTCAGGACGTCAACGCCGGGCTTTTCCGCTCGCTGATCGTCGACCACGCGCGCAACAACATGCACGTCGCGCGCACCTCGGCGGTGTTTGTACCGCTGCTCGACTTCAACAGCCAAGTGTTCATCAGCATCATGTTGTTCATCGGTGGCTGGCAGGCGCTGAACCACACCGCCGGCATCGACGACATCATCATGTTCTTCTTCCTTGCTGGCATGTTCTTCAGCCCGATCCAAGTGATCGGCAATCAATTCGGCCAAGCGCTGGTCGCCATGGCTGGCGCGGAACGGGTGTTCAAACTGCTGGACACCAAACCGGATTGGGAGGACGCGCCGGACGCCAAGCCGCTGCCACCGATCCAGGGCCGCGTCGAGTTCCGTGATCTAGGCTTCGGCTACGATCCGACACGGCCGGTGCTTCACGGCATTTCTTTCATCGCTGAACCGGGTCAGACCATCGCCCTGGTGGGCCACACCGGCTGCGGCAAATCGACCATCATCAATCTGATCGCCAAGTTCTGGCTGCCGACCAACGGCGCGCTGCTAATCGACGACCACGAGGTGCGCACCATCGCTACCGATTCACTGCATCGCCAGATGGGTATCGTGACGCAGGCCAACATCCTGTTCTCCGGCACGGTGATGGACAACATCCGCCTGGGACGTCCCGAGGCGACCGATCAGGAGGTGATCGAAGCGGTGCGCAAACTCGGCATTCTTGACCTGGTCGCTGAACTCTCCAACGGCTTCAACACCACCGTTGGTGAAAAAGGCAGCGGCGTTTCGCTCGGTCAGCGTCAGCTCATTTGCTTTGCACGCGCGATGCTCGCCGATCCGCGCATCCTGATCTTGGACGAAGCCACCAGCTCGGTTGACGCGATGACCGAATCACGTTTGCAAGCCGCGTTGGAGACGCTGCTGAAAGGTCGCACGTCGTTCGTGGTCGCGCACCGCCTGTCGACCATCCGCGACGCGGACCAAGTGCTGGTACTCGATCATGGACGCATCATCGAACGTGGACGGCATCAGGAACTGCTCGACCTGGATGGAACGTATGCCGAGCTGCATCGGCGATTCAGCGCTGGGCGCGAAGACGAGGAATGAGACCGGTTGTCCGCTGGGGGCGCGGACTTTAGTCAGCGCAGCCTTTGCCGTACCAGCGTCCGTGGAACTGTCGCGGCGCAGACTGAAGTCCGCGCTCCCAGGGGACGGCATCTACGCTCGACGCCGTCATGGAAAGGGGCGTGGTTGGTGATGCTCTGCCAACAAGCGCTGATAATCCTCCTCATCGATCTCGTACGCCCCGAAACGCTCCATGTGCGGGGTCTGCTGCTGACAATCGAGCACGGCGAAGCCGTTGGCCTGCAGACGCTCGACCAACGCCATGACGCACAACTTCGACGCATCTGGCGCGCGGTGGAACATGCTCTCGCCGCAAAAGATCCCGCCGAGCACCAAGCCGTAACAACCACCGACCAGATCGCCGCCGGCATCCCAGGCTTCGACCGAGTGGGCATGGCCCTGATCGTGCAACGCGGTGTAAAGGCCTTCGATGTCGCCGGAAATCCACGTGCTGTCGCGGTCAGCGCAGGCCGAGATCACTTTGGCGAACGCGCGGTTGATGGTGATGCTGTAGGGCCGGCGATTGCGCGCGACCTTGTCCAAACTCTTCGGCACCTGCCAGGTATCCCAGGTGATGATCGCACGCACTTGCGGGCGGTACCAGCGCAGGCGACCGCTCTTGGAATCGGCCATGGGGAAACAGCCCTGCCGATAAGCCGCGAGCACCACCTCTGGCGTGATGACGAAACCGTCGGCGTCGATTACCGCAGTGTCGTTCATGCGCCGAACGCCTGAACCAGTTCATGGGGATGGGCGATCGTGGCATCGACCGCTTCGCCATCGGCATGACCCATGCCCCAACGACAGAACAACACGCGACAACCAGCCGCACGTCCAGCGCGGATGTCGGTGTGGTGATCGCCAATCATCCACGACTGTGCTGCGTCTCCGCCGAGTTCTTTCAAGATCGAACGCAACTGTCCTGGGTCTGGTTTACGTGGGCCATCGCCGCCACGCACGGCGACGAAACGATCAGCAATGCCGCAGCCCGTGAGAATCGCGTGCGTGAAGGCCTCGGGTTTGTTGGTCGCCACGGCCAGCAGCCATCCGGCGGAACGCAGACGATCGAGCGCTTCGACCAGTCCCTCAAATGGCCGCGTCGCATCACAGCAATGATTGTGGTAATGCGCTTCGAAGGCCTGCTTCGCTGCGGCACGTTTTTCCGCCGGGGGCACCAACCGTTCGATTAACTTGTCGACGCCATCGCCGACGTAGCTGATCACCTGTACCAACGGCAGCGATGGCAGACCAACAACACCACGTGCGTGATTGCCGGACGCCGCGAGATCCGCGCGGCTGTCAATCAGCGTGCCATCAAGGTCGAAGATGAGGACGCGGGTCATGGTGATGCGGCAAGCAGATGCGAAGTGCGCCCACCGTCCAGCCGCCGTCCATCAATCGATGATCAGGAAATCCAAGCGACGTCGACCAGCACAGTGCGGGTCCAGGGGCGGCAGAGCCCCTGGCAGGCGTAGCGGACAGAGTCCCCCGAGCGCGCCTGCGCGCGCGAGCGGGGACAAGCCCTGTCCCGCAAGAGCGGGACGCGGCGGCGAAGCCGCTGCTGCACCAGGGCGATCGCTGCGCAGCAGCGACCTGCGAAGCAGGCGAGCCGCACAGCGGCGAAGTCGGACTGGTGCAAGGGCGCAGCCAGCCTACTTCGGATCCATCTGATCCCACTCACCACTGCCGCCCATGTCTTCCGGTTTGGGCAGCATGCAAATGGCGAAAATGGTCAGGTCGTCGTCGAGTTGGCCCTTCACGTGGGCGATGACGTCTTCGGCGATGGCGTCGACAGTGCCCTGCGCACCCTTGTCGAGGTGGTTCAGCATGCTGGCGTAGAAACGCAGCTCGCCGAACTCGAGCGATTCGCTGTCCATCGCCTCGGTCAAGCCGTCAGTGTACTGCACCAGCATGTCGCCGGGCTGCAGATGGATCATGTCGGCGTGGATGCTGCCGGCGAAGATCGGGCCGGCAGCAAGGCCGATGGCCATGCCGGTCTTGCCGACCTTGCGCATGATGGTGTCGCTGTCGGGGCTCACCAGGATCGCTGCGTGGTGGCCGGCGCGCATGCAGCTGACGCTGCCGCTGACCAGATCCAGTTCGGCGGCAAACAGCGTGATGAACTGGCCGGGCAGCAGGTCCGGGCGGATCTCATCGTTGAATTGCACCAGCAGGTTGGCGCAGTTGGAGGTGTTGCGCGCCAGGAACCGCAGGGTCTTCAACGCGGTGGCCACCACCAGCGCGGCCTGCATGCCGTGGCCGCTGACGTCACCGATAACGATCAGGATGCGACCGCTCTTCATGGTGATGACTTCGTAGAAGTCGCCGCTCACGCCGCTGTGCGGTTTGAAATGGACGGCGAACTCATAGCCCTCGACCGTCGGCAGATCGGACAGCATGTTCTGCTGCACGTTGCGCGCCTTGGCCATGTCTGATGACAAGACGTTGGTCGCTTGCGCTGGCGAGTCCGTGCGCCCGATGCCGAGCGCCTGGATCTTGTTCGACAACGTCTGGCTATCGAGCAGGCGACCGCTGGCCGCTTCGGCGCAGCCGCACAACACCCGCGCCATCGCGGTGATGGTGTGCGAAGTGATCTTGCCTTCCTCGCGCACGATGTCGGCGACCAGTTCGCCGTTGAAGGGATTGAGCCAGCGACCGTCCTTGCCGAAGATACGTAGGCGCGGTTCGACCGGCAGCAGGCGCATCAAGTCGATACGCCAACGCACGATCTCCAACTGCTGACGCGGCATCGGTTCGCGATCACGCCACGAACCACTTTCGCTCAAATGCGCGCGGGCAGCTTCGGCGCGACCCTGGGTCGCCGCCACTGCCTGGCCACTGAACGGGTCGATCCACTGCTGGTCGCCGGTCATCACCTGGAACAGCGGATCGTTGTCGATCTGGCGCAGCAGATCCGGCGGCAGGGTGCGTCGCATCGCCTTCATATGCGGCGGCA
>JANPLC010000175.1:0-7622 GCA_031426335.1 Planctomycetota bacterium | reverse complement strand
AAGTGCCGACGACCTTGATGTCGTATCCCGAGTGCCACCCGCGCTGTCGATATATGATGAGACCGCAAGCCTCGCTCGCTTTGAAAGAATACGTCAAAGTCTCTTCTGGAATGGTAAAAGAGATGTCTTTCCGGGTGCCCTCTGGAGAGACCGCTTTCCAGGAGCTCGTGGTATAGGGGATCTCGATGGACTGCGCGTCAACACAAAAGGAGTTCCCCATCGTGCACGTGATCAACAACACGGTTAAAATCACTCTCATGGTTAAAGCCTATTCACAACCGTCGGTCATTCCACCCCGCGCCCTCACCTGCCTCGCTTGCCGGCATCCTTTGTGGGATTGGAGAAGCTCCCAATTTCTGGGAAAACAGACTTACAGTCTCCTCAGCCAATACACATGCCGTTGGTCATCCGATTTCTCACACCGCAAGCTGTCCCAGCGGGAATCGACGACCAATCCGCATCGTGTCGCGAGCGCTGTGATCTCCTGCCGGTCGTAGAGCCGCACGCTCTCCCGATACACGTGCGGTGGTTTTCCTGGTGACGTGATGGTGACAGATTTCTCCACCCGGCTGCCAACCAGACGACGTTCCTCGATCAGACGACCACATACGGTCTCGCGCTCTGAACGAGGAACCAGCGACGCACGCACCTCATCCAGATCCGGCAAGTCGAGCACCAACAACCCACCCGGCGCCAACAGCCGAGCCCACGCCGCCAAGCACGCGGCATTGCCCTCGTCATCGAAATACCCGAACGCGGTGAACAACGCCAATACTGCGCCCCAACCATTTCCGAGTGCGGGGAAACGCATGTCGCAACGCACCAGACGGTCACGGCACTCGGGACGACGGCGGGCGCTGGCGAGCAGATCCGCGCTCAGATCAAAACCGAACGCTGGCAATCCAGCGGCACGTAGCGCGGCAAGATGCCGTCCGTTGCCACAACACGCATCGAGGATCGGCCCCGGCGCTTGGCGTAGGCGCGGCAACAAACCGGCGACCTCGGTCGCAGCGGAGGCATCATCGCGATGCGCGTAGAGCGTCTCGTAGTGCGCGCCGAAGGCGGTCTTCCACCACGGTTCGACGTCGGTCACGTCGATACGCGCCGGAAGGTACTGGTGGCGCCGGGTTGGGCCTGGAGCGGCACCAGTTCCGCCAAGCTGTGGACGCAACGTTTGGCGCCGGCGTTGAGCATGTCCGTTGCAGAGGTCAGTCCCACCAGACCGATGGTGAATGCGCCTGCTGCCACCGCTGAGGTCGTGCCGCTGACGCTATCCTCCAAGGCCAAGCACCGTTGAGCAGGAACACCCAGTCGCGTCGCCGCCAACAGGTAGGGATCAGGCGCCGGTTTGCGGTATTCGACGTCCTCAAAGCAGACGCGATTGCGAATGCGCTCGCTCAGGCCGACGATCTCCAGGCCGACCTGGGCAACGCGGCGTTCGGTGGAGGTCACCAGGCACACCGACACGCCCTGTTCGAAGGCGTGGTCGAGCAGCTCCTGCACGCCAGGCCGCAGGTGCAGACCCTCGGTGCGGTAGATCTCCAACAACAGGTCGGTCTTGGCATCCATCCAGGTGTAGACGTCAGCCTGCTTTCCATGCTTGGCCATCAGGTTGAGGTAAAACAGCCGATCGCTCTTGCCGACGTTGCCATAGATCTCGGCCTCACTGATGTCGATGCCCTGAGTGCGCAGGAAGCGTTGGTGCGCGGCGCAGTGTTTCGGCTCCGAGTCGACGGTGGTGCCGTCGAAGTCGAGGAGGATGGCGGCGAAGGTGCGGGTGGACATTGAAGCGGAACGTACGCGGCAGGGTGCGGTCAGGAAGCCTGGAGGTCTGCGCTCGATGCTGAGACAACTCGATTGCGGCTGGAAGTCTGCGCTCCGTGCAGGAACGAACAAACCCTCCGGAGATCCGGAGGGTTTGTGGAATCCAGTACAGGCCAGTCAGCCTGGGAGTGTCAGCTCCGGTCAGAGCACCGGAACGGCGCGGACCCTCGCCGGCTGCTCACGATCGTGGATCTTGCGCAGCTGGGCGGCGCACTTGTCGACCACGACGTCGATGGCGCCGTAGACCGTGGGTTCCTGATCGTGGGCGATGACGTCCTTGCCGTGCGGCAGGTGCATGTCCACATCGACGCGGTAGGTGTTCTGTTCGGCTTCGTGGATGGTGACGTGGACCTTCTGCAGACCGTGATGGAAACGATTGAGAGAACCGAGTTTGGTCTGGATGTAGGTCTTCACCTTGTCCGAAACCTGGTAGCGCACGCCGGTGATGTGAATATCGACCATGGTTGCCTCGCTCTTGCCCCGCGTTTGGGGGCATCGTTTGTCCGGCGCTCCCCTGCGCGTCCGGGCATGGGGTGATGATGTTCCAGGGGGAACAACTTCGAGCATACCGATACCGTTGCTCACCCGTCAACGGAGAATCCGGCAACACTAGCAACCTGTCCGTGGTGATGCACTCGCCGGCGGGACCTTGCCGGTCGGCCCTTGCGTTGCGGAAAAATCGCGATTTTCGACGAATCGTTGATCATGCCCCTGCTTCCGGAGTCGGATCGACTTCCAACGCCAAGTCGCCAAGTCGCCAAGTCGCCAAGTCGCCAAGTCGCCAAGTCGCCAAGACGCCAAGACAGAAAAACCTGTTTTGTCCTTGGCGTCTTGGTGTTGAAAATCCGCCGTCCGGCTTACTCGAAGCGGTAAACCCGACCCTGGTTGCCGTTCGCGCCCTCAAAGGTGCAGAGGTAGAGTTCGCCGGCGGCATCTTCGGCGAACGAGGCCACCTGCTGGCCCTTGGCGAGTTGGATGAGCAGGCGGTTGTCGACCTGATCCCCCTGCTTGCGCAGCGCCCAGATGCGGCCGGTGTTGAAGTCGCCATAGACGTAGTGGCCGACCAAGTCCTTCATGGCTTTGCCGCGATAAACATAGCCGCCAGTGATCGACTGGCCTTCGCCACGGGCGTAGGCGAACACCGGGTCGATCGCGCCGGGAATCGCCGGGCGTTTCTCGAACGGTTGTTTTGCTTCGTGGTTCTTCCAGCCGTAGTTGCCGCCGCGCGTGATGACGTCGATCTCCTCCCAATAGTTCTGCCCGACGTCACCGGCCCACAGGTCGCCGGTTTGGCGGTCGAAGGACATGCGCCAAGGATTACGCAGGCCAAGGGCCCAGATCTCGGGACGCCAGTCATCCTTGCCGACGAAGGGATTGTCCTTCGGGATGCTGTACTTCAGTCCCGCGTCGGCCTGATCGACATCGATGCGGATGATCTTGCCGAGCAGCGTGCTGGTCTTCTGGCCGTTGTCCTGCGGATCACCGGCAGAGCCGCCGTCACCCAGGCCGAGGTAGAGTTTGCCGTCCGGCCCGAACAGCAGCGTGCCGCCGTTGTGGTTGTCGAACGGTTGATCGGCGGTGAGCACGACCTCTTCGCTGGCAAGATCGGCCTTGGACGGATCGCCGGCAGCGATCTTCATCCGCGACAACACCGAGCGGCGGGGATCCGACGCCGAGTAGTAGATGAAGAATGTTCCCTTGCTGGCGAACTGCGGATGGAAGGCGACTGACAACAGGCCCTCTTCATTGCCCTTGGTCGACACCGGACGTTGCAGGAACACGCTGCCTTCCGGCTTGCCATCTGGCGTGAAAACGAACACCGTGCCACGCTGCTGGAGCACGTAGATGCGCTTGCCATCACCGGGCTGGTAAAGACCGATCGGGCGTTCGAAGGTGCGCTCACCAAACGCCGGCACCAAACGCGGCGCATCGCCAGCGACGGAAACGGTGACGGAAGCGAAACAGAGGGCGACGGCAAGAACGGCGCGCATGGACATCGATGACTCCCGAAAGTGGATCGCACGGGTCCGTACGCTCTGAAATACGGACGATAATCAATCATGCTGTGCCCTGCTGGGCTCGCGGCGCCGACGACTGGTTGAGCAGGAACATCCTGCGCGCACACCGCACCGGCCAACGTCCTACCAACGCTTGCCCGGCGATGCCTCGCTGATCCGGTATCTGTCACCGGAGCACCCATGCGCCTCGCCCTCGCCGCCCTCTTGATCATCACCTGTTCGCTGCCCCTGGCTGCCGCCACGGCCAAGGATCTGGTCGGCGACTGGACCATCGATGTCGAAGGGACGTGGGCTGGCTTACAAGGCTTGCCGGAACTGAAGGCGCTACCGCCGGAGGCCGCCAAAATCGCCAAGTCAGCGTTTGTCACCCAGGCCGCCGGCATGACGTGGACCTTCACCGTAGACCGCGTGACCTCGACGGTGAACGGCGTGAAACAGGAAGAGACCTACGTCGTGATCTCCGAAGACGGCGACACCATCACCACCGAAAGCACGAACGCTGAAGGCAAAAAGGAACGCAGCGCGGTGCGCTTGATCAACGGCGGGATGGAATTGACGCCCGCAGCGAATCCGCTGGCGAAGGTGGTTCTGAAGCGGAAGTGATTTTAGGTTCGATGAATGGATCGGTCGTTTGATGGGTTCCAGCCCATCACGTCCATTTGAGTCCATTGATCGGCGCCCCACCGATTGGCCAGTTCGGTATCGATTTCATGTGCCGCACAAAAGCCACCGGCCATCACTCCTGCGCTTCCACATACCCGATAACTCACCATTTCACCGCTCATGATGGCGATCATGCGTTCGCGGGTCTGCGCCACAGTTTTTGGCACCGTGTCATCGACGAAGTTGGCCGAATGCACGTGGCTGAATCCAAACGAGAGAATGACTTCCTTCCCCTCGGTGCTCAGGTGAATCTCGCGAGTCGCTTCGGTGACCCGACATTCCATGAAGGATTCGTGGAATGTGAACGAGACCTTCGCGATCCGACGTGAACAAAGAACCTCGACCATCGTCCTGAGAGACTGATCGAGATCTGAGCGCATCACTTCACCCGCAGATCCAAACACACGATTTCCTTGGTGCTGCGGCAGAACACCAAGCCGTTCGCCACCGACGGGTTATTCCAGCACTTGCCGCTGAGCACCTGAGCGCGCGCGAGTTCGACGTATTTCTCCGGCGTCGCTTTGCTCAGCACGAGTTGCCCTTGATCGCCCTGGGACAGAACGTTGTCGCCGACCAGGATGCTACCGCCCTGACCGAAACCTGATTCTGACCACAGTTCTTTGCCGGTGGTGATGTCGACACACTTCAGTGGCTCGGTCTTGAACTCCTTGAAACCGAACATGCCGTAAAGATGGCCTTTGTGCGCGACCGGCGTCGACCAGTGGCTAGGCAGTTCTTTTTTGCGCCAGATCTCGCTCGCCTTCCAGGTGGTGCCCTGCTTGGCGATCTTAAAGGCACCCGCGCCGACGCCGTAGCCGGCCGAGCAATAGACGATGTCGCCATCAACCACGGCGCCCGCTGCCGTCGAGACCGCCCACGGAAAATCAGCGTGCCACAACATCGCGCCGCCTTTGGCGTCGAGACTGGTCAGGCCCTGCTGGGTGAAGAAGATCACCTGCTTCTGACCGGCAATTTGAGTTGGCGTCGGTGAAGCGTGGGTGATCTTCTCGTCACCGTGTTTGCCCAGCAGCTTGCCGGTCTTGCGATCGAAGAAGAGGAAGGTCTGGCCGGTGCCGCCGCCAGCGACCATGACCACGTCGCCTTCGACCACCGGGGACATGGAGTTGCCCCACGACTTGATGCCCTTGGTGTCGTTCTGGCCGCTGTTCTCGGCCTGGATGTCGTGGCTCCACACTACCTTGCCGTCCTTGGCCGACAGGCAGCTCATGCGCAGGTAGGTGCCGAGCACGTAGATGTGGTCACCGACTACCGTCGGAGTTGAACGCGGACCGTTGCCGTTGCCTTCGAAGATGGTTTTGCCGAGTGGCGTCGACCACAGCTCCTTGCCGGTGGCGATGTCGAGGGCGATGCAGGCCTCCTCTTTGTTGCGTTCGGCCAGCACGTAGCCGCGCTCTCCAACCACCGCGACCACGCCGAAACCTTCGCCCATCGGGATCTTCCACAGCACCTTCGGGCCCTCGGCCGGCCAGGTGGTGAGGATCTTCTCGTCGGTCTTGCCGTCACCATTGGGGCCGCGGTACTGCGGCCAATCGGCTGCCGGAGCGGCAACGAACGCAGCGCAGGCGGTGAGGGACAGGATCGTACGGAAGAACATGGCTCGGACTCCAGGGCGGTTCAGCGTGCCGCAGCACAGGCAGGGCATACGGGTCGGCAAGCCGGAAGTTGCCACCCGGAATTGCACCGTCGCACATCAGACCTGACAGGAAGATGAAGGGGAAAGTGCGTTACACCCGTAGGCTCGCGCTTCCCTTAACCGCGATTAGGCTCCGGACATGCCGGATGACGCGAAACCAGGACCGTTTTCCGCCGAGGACCGTACTCACATTGCCGGCCTTGCCGACAAGACCAAACGCGGTCTGTATGTCATGGCGTTGATCAGTGAGCAATTGGTCGGGCTCAAGCCGGTGGTGGTCGGCGGTTTTGCGATGGAATTTTATTCCACTGGTGGCTACCGCACGAGCGACATCGATGCGTTGTACCTCCGTCCGCAGGAGATCGGTGCGTTACTGGAGACGCTTGGATTCCGCCGGGTCAATCGTCACTGGGTCAGTGAAACGTTCGATCTCCAGATCGAGTTCCCAGGGCACGCCATCGAACAACGGGCCGTCGAGCGGTTGACCACCGTGCGGATCGATGGCAAGGCCGTCACCATGATCGGGGTCGAGGACTTGGTCCTCGACCGTCTCAACGGCTTCGTTCATGGCGGTTCGACCGACGATCGGCACTGGGCGCGCGAATTGTGCGCCATGTACCGCAGCGGGCTGGATCTGGCCTACCTGAAGCGTGAGGCCGTGGTGGATGGAACCTCCGCCGCGTTGCACGACATCCTCGCCTCCCTATCCTCGGAATAACCATGGACCGAACCCTCGATTACGATGCGTTCACTCGCGAGAAACAGGCGCGCTTTGCCGACCTCAAAGCGCGCCTCGGCTATCGTCGTGGTTGCCGTCGCCGTCAACGCGATCCGGAGGAATTGGAAAGTCTCATGCAGCTCGATCTAGCTCGGCTGAAAGAAATGTACCGCACCGGCGAACGACGGTGGATTGGGCCGCGCGAAATCGATGTACGCATCTAAAAAAGACCCCCGGCGATCGCCGGGGGTCTTTACTTGGTATCCGCCTTTTTAGGCCCGCTTACGCCATGCACTCACCAGCGCCGAGTTCATCGAGGCTGAAGAGCTTGTCGCTGCCGTAGTCGTGCAGGTGCGCCTCGGTGATCTGACCCTCGGCGAGGGCGAAGATCGGGGTCAGGCGTTCCTTGAGCGCGGCCTTGGCGGCCTTGGCGGTGTCTTTGTCCGCACCCGCGCCGACCAGGCGGCGGAGGTACTGGGCGAAGGTTTCGGTGCCTTTGCGTTCGGCTTCGAACCAGCCCGCCAAGGCGGTGATGGTCTCGGCGGCTTTCCGCGCCGGGATGCGCGCGACCATGGTGCCGTGGTGGATCGCATCGCCATCATCGCTGCCGCCGACGAACAGTACGTAGTGCGGGATCAGCTTGTCGCCGATCTTCGACGCCGCGCCGTGCAGGCCGATGGTGCCGATGTGGTGCTGACCGCAGGAGTTCGGGCAGCCGCTGACGTTGATGCGCGAGCCGTTGAGG
>JANPLC010000174.1:0-13141 GCA_031426335.1 Planctomycetota bacterium | reverse complement strand
TCTTCTGGGAATCGCTGATTATTCCTGGTTTGTGCGGAATGCGGCCGAGGGCGGCCGCGCTCCCGGCGGTTGGTTCTGCTTCGCTGATGCCCACCTCATGACTTATGGGTATTGAATCGGGGTTGGTTCGGGGGAAGGACCGTGCGAGGCATTCCCTCAACTCCTGAACCGCTGCCGATACGCCAACGGCGTCAACCCCGTCTGCCGACGGAAAACCCGGGTGAAATGGCTTTGATCGTAGAACCCCAGGTCGAGCGCGATGCTGCCGACCGCGCTGTCGCTGCGCTCCAACGCGCGGCGCGCCATCAGCACGCGCACCTTGGTGATGTACGCGGACGGCGTCATGGCGAGCAGGCGCAGGAATTCCCGCTGTAATTGGCTGATCGACAATCCGGCTGAGCGCGCCAGGTCGCTGACGGCCAGGCGTTCGCCGTACCGGCGCTGCACCACGTCGAGCGCTTTGGCGATGCGTGCGTAATCTTCTGGCGGTTGCCCGGCCTGGGCGGCGGGACGCATGACGCCAGCAATGCCGATCACGGTGTCATCTGCGGCGATGAGCGGAACTTTGGTCGAGCGGTACCACAGCGGCACGCCGTCAGCAGCCGGCACCAACCACAGTTGATCGATCAGCGGCTGGCGCCGCGCCATGACGCGATCGTCTTCAGCGACGTACTGGGCCGCCAGCGTCGGCGGATGGAAATCGAAGTCGGTTCGACCGAGCATGCCGCTGGCGTCATGACAGCCTTCGAGGCGCGCGAGCGCGAGGTTCACCTGCACGAAACGATGGTGCAGGTCCTTCACGAACAGGTAGGTGTCCGGCAGGTGATCGAACAATCCGAAGGCCAAGGTCGGCGGGATCGCGGCCACCACCTCCGCCGGGGCGAACGGCGGCAGGACTTCACGGTGCGGTGTTTTCTGGCGGGCCATGCGGCATCCGTACCAAACATCGCGGCGGGTGTCAAAGCACGTCAGGCCTCCGTCGTTCAGCATGCGGCATGCACGCCACCTTCCGTCTGACGCTTGTGCTGCTGGTTGCCGGTGGTTGCCGGCTGATGGCAGCGAGCGAACCAGCCCTGGATTTCAACCGGCAGGTGCGGCCGATCCTCGCCGAACACTGTTTCCATTGTCACGGCCAGGATCCCAAGGAGCGCAAAGGCAAGTTGCGCCTCGACGAACCCACCAGCGCGCTTGCGGTCCGCGATGGGCACGCGGCGATCGTCCCAGGCAAGCCGCTCGCAAGCGAACTGATCAAGCGACTACGCACCAGCGACCTCGACGACCTTATGCCGCCGCCGGACGCCAAGCGTCCGCTGACACCGGAGCAGATCACCGTGCTCGAACGCTGGGTGGCGGAAGGCGCGCGCTATGATCGCCATTGGTCGTTCGTGCCGCCAGCGACGCCGGTCATTCCCCAAGCCGGTGCCGACTGGGCGCGTTCACCGGTCGATCGCTTCATCGCTGCGCGACTGACCAGCGCGAAGCTGATGCCGACCAGCGAAGCAGCGCCGCATACCTGGCTGCGCCGCGTCAGCCTCGACCTCATCGGACTCCCGCCGGAGCCGGCCGTCGTCGACGCCTTCACCGCTGACGTGACCAAACGCGGCGAAGCCGCCTACGGCGCGGCGGTCGATCGCTTGCTCGCCTCGCCGCACTATGGTGAACGTCAGGCGGAGGAATGGCTCGACATCGCGCGTTACGCCGACACCCACGGCTTCAACAACGACAGCGCCCGTTCGATGTGGCGCTGGCGTGATTGGGTGATCGAGGCGCTCAACGCCGACATGCCCTATGACCGCTTCCTCACCACGCAGTTGGCCGGCGACCTGTTGCCGAACGCCACGCTCGACGACCACATTGCCACGGGATTTTCCCGCAACCACGTGATCAACAGCGAAGGGGGCATCATCGACGAAGAATACCGCGTCGAATACGTCGCCGACCGTGTGCGAACGCTCGGCTTGGCGTTTATGGGCCTGACGCTCGAATGCGCGCGCTGCCACGATCACAAGTACGACCCGGTCAGCCAGAAGGACTACTACCAGTTGTTCGCTGCCTTCAATCAGGTGGACGAACACGGTGAGGACGGTCGTGTCGCCAATGCCCGTCCGCTGATGCGTGCGCCGACGACGGCGCAGCAGCGTCAGCTGGCCGGTTTGATCGCCGGCATCGCGTCGGCGGATCAGGCACTGACTACGAGCATGCAGGCGCATGCGGGTGAGCCGTGGGCCGCGCTGAATGACCTCGGCCTGGGTGATGGCGATCTGTTGAACAAACCGGCGCTGCATCTGATCGTTGGAGCGGATGGCCCGGCGAATGCTGCGCGCCCTGATGCTAAGCCGTTCACCAGTTCGGTGACGCTGGCGGATGACGCTGCGCTCGGAGCGGTGTTCATACCGCCGGCCACAGGCGCAGAACTGACCAAGGACGCAATCGATCTGGCCAAACCCTGGAGTTTCATCACCGTCATCCGATGGAATGGCGGCGCTGGCACGCTGTTGTCGTCGATCAATTGGACCACCAACCGCGCGGCAGCGAGTTACGGCGCCGGCAACGAGATCCTGGTACGTGTCGATGGTCGCATCGAAGTCCGTCGCTCACAGATGTGGCCGACCTATGCGGCGCAGGTGGTGGCAGAACAACCACTCACCGCGGGCGCGTGGCAGCACCTGACGGTCACCAGCGATGGTGGACGCAACGCCGCGGGCGTGCGTATTTTCATCGATGGTCGCGAAGTGGCGTCCGACCTGCTGGCAGACGACATCAGCGGCTCACCGGGCGGAACCGCACGTCTGGGTGCGCGCCAAGGTGCGGATCCACATCCGTTCAACGGTCGGCTGGCCGATCTCCGTCTGCTGCAACGTGTGCTCGACCCCGTCGCGGTGCAGACCGTCGGCGATGCGGCCCTGGCGCGTCTGGTCCGTCAGGCCCCGGATGCGCGGTTGTTGCCGTGGGCACGGATGACCGTCGCGCGTCAGCGTGATCCAGCGGTGGCCAGTGCGTGGGCGCAACGCGAAGCGCAGCATCAAGCCCTGCTCGCCCTGCAACGGTCCCTACCCACGACCATGGTGATGAGCGAGATGACTGAACCGCGTCCGACGCATGTGCTGCTACGCGGCGCTTACGATGCTCCGGGTGATGTAGTCACGGTCGACGTGCCGATCGCGCTCGGTGTCGCGTGGCCCTCGGGTGCACCGCGCAACCGCCTCGGCCTCGCTCGTTGGCTGACCGATCCCGCGCATCCACTGACCGCACGCGTGGCGGTGAATCGCGTGTGGCAGCGTTTGTTCGGCATCGGCCTGGTGCGCACGGCGGAAGACTTCGGCCTGCAGGGCGAATTCCCCAGTCACCCGGAATTGCTCGATCACCTCGCACGCCGACTGATTGCCGGTGGTTGGCGGATGAAATCGCTGATCAAGGAATTGGTGTTGTCGGTCACGTATCGCCAGTCCTCGCGCCGCGAAGCCGCCGCGATCAGCGCGGATCCCGAGGATCGTCTGCTCGCCGGCTCACCACGCCTGCGTCTGCCAGCAGAAGTTCTGCGCGATCAGGCACTCGCCATCAGCGGTCTGCTTCGCCACCGCGTCGGTGGCCCGAGCGTGTTCCCGTACCAGCCGGACGAACTCTACAAAACCGTGGTGGTCGATGCGCCATATCCAGGAACGGAATGGGTGCCAAGCACTGGTGACGATCGTTTCCGTCGCAGCCTCTACACCTTCTGGAAACGCACGGTGCCGCACCCGGTGATGACGGCGTTCGACGTACCAGATCGTGAATCGTGCACTGCGCGTCGTGCACGTACCAACACGCCGCTGCAATCCCTGGTGCTGCTCAACGAACCCGGGTTCGTCGAGGCTGCGCGTGCATTGGGAACGCGACTGCTGCGTACGGAGGGGGACGATCGTTCGCGACTGACCCTCGGATTCCGACTGGTCACCGCTCGTGCACCGACGACACGCGAGCTCGCCGTGCTGGAAACATCGCTCGCGCGTGGTCGTGCCTCCTTCATCGCAGAAAGCGCCAAACGCTACCTCGCGGTTGGCACCTTGCCCGCAGATGCGTCGCTGGCGCCGGTAGAACTCGCCGCGTGGTCAGCGATCGGCTCGCTGCTGTTAAACCTCGACGCCACCATCAGCCGGGACTGACGCCATGTCGCACCATCCGCTCACCCGCCGCGCCCTGCTCGCCCGTTCCGCCTACGGCCTCGGTGCCGCCGCGCTCGGCTCACTGTTGTCGCCAACGTTGACCGCCGCATCTCCATCATCGCTCGGCATCCCGCACCATCCGGCCAAGGCCAAACGCGTGATCTGCCTGTTCCAGTCCGGTGGTCCGTCGCACCTCGACCTGTTCGATCCCAAACCAGAACTCGACAAACGCTTCGACCAGGATCTGCCCGACTCGGTGCGCAAAGGCCAACGCATCACCGGCATGGTCGCTGGGCAGGCGCGTCTCGCCCTGCAACCGAGCCGGTACAAATTCAGCCAGCACGGCCAGAGTGGACTATGGCTGAGTGAACTGCTGCCGAATCTCGGTACCGTTGCCGATGACCTGTGCGTCGTGCGGTCGCTGCACACCGAGGCGATCAACCATGATCCGGCGATCACCTTGTTCCAGACCGGGCACCAGCTCCCAGGTCGGCCGAGCATGGGCGCGTGGCTCGACTACGGACTCGGTTCAGCGAACGCGGATCTGCCGTCGTTCGTGGTGATGACCTCGGTGCCGAGCAAAGGCGCACCCGACCAGGGCCTGCTCGCACGTTTGTGGGGCTCGGGCTTCCTGCCCGGTAGACACCAGGGCGTGGCGCTACGCGGTGGCGCGGATCCGGTGCTCTACCTCGGCGATCCGCCAGGAATCACGCGTGAGCACCGCCGCGGCATGCTTGATGACCTCGTCGCGCTCAACACCCAGGAGCGTGAACGCAGCAACGACAGCGAGATCGACACGCGCATCGCCCAGCACGAGATGGCCTTCCGCATGCAGACCTCGGTGCCGGAGCTGGTGGACCTCAGCAACGAACCGCAATCGACCTGGGATCTCTACGGCGAGGAGGCGAAGAAGCCCGGCACTTTCGCGCGGCATTGCCTGCTGGCGCGGCGTCTGGCGGAACGCGACGTGCGTTTCATCCAACTCTACCACCGCGGTTGGGATCATCATGGCGGCCTGCAGGATCGCATGCCAGTCGGCTGCAAAGATGTCGACCAGCCGACTGCCGCGCTGATCAAGGATCTCAAGAGCCGTGGCCTGCTCGACGACACGCTGGTGATTTTCGGCGGTGAATTCGGTCGCACCTGTTACGCCCAGGGCGGCGCCAACCGCGAGAAGTACGGTCGCGATCACCATGGCCGCGCGTTTTCCATCGCGCTGGCTGGCGGCGGCATCAAAGGCGGCACCACCTACGGCGCGACCGATGACTTCGGGTTCAACATCGCGGAAAATCCCGTCCACATCCACGATCTGCAGGCGACGTTTATGCACCTGCTCGGCATCGATCACGAACGCCTGACCTTCCGCCATCAAGGTCGGCAGTTCCGCCTGACCGACGTGCATGGCAAAGTGGTGGAGGGCCTGCTGCGCGGATGAGGCCACTCGGCCGCGTTTATTTGGGTGGAGTCGCCAGCGCCTCTAGCGTGGCAACTACCGCTGCGCCCAGGTCTTTACTGTAGCCGCCTTCCAACGCCGCGACCACACGCCCCTCGCAGTGACGCTCGGCCAACGCCGCGAGTTCGGCGTAAATTCGGCGGTAACCAGCGGTGGTGATGGCCAATCCACCAAGTGGATCGTTCTCATGTGCATCGTACCCAGCGCTCACCAACACGAACTGTGGACGGAATTTCTCCATCGCCGGCGTCAGACGATCGCGCAGGGCGGTGAGGAAGGCCTCGTCGCCGCTGCCCGCTGGTAAAGAGACGTTGATGGTGTGGTCGCGCGCAGCGCCTTCGCCGGTCTCATCCTCGCGCCCAGCGCCTGCGCGAATGCCGCTGCCCGGATAGATGCCGTGCTGATGCAGGTGGAACTGGAACGCGCGCGGCTCGGCCTTGAGCGCGGCGTAGGTGCCGTTGCCGTTGTGCACATCGAGATCGACGATCAGCACACGTGTGAGCGCGCGGCGCTCCATCAGGTGCCGGGCGGCGATAGCGACATTGGAGTAGAGGCAGAAGCCCATACCGCGCTCGGGTTCAGCGTGGTGCCCAGGTGGACGCACGGCGCAGAACGCGCGACGCGCTTTGCCATCCAGCACCGTATCGCAGGCGACCAGGATGCCGCCCACGGCCAAGCGCGCCGCCGTCAAGCTGCCCGGCGACATCATCGCGTCGCCGGTGGAGAGCACTCGCCGCCCGGCCGCGATCTCGCTCTCGACCAGGTCCAGGTAGTTCGCGCTGTGCACCAGCAACAGATCCGCACGCGTGGCTTCGCGTGGTTCCAAGCGCAGCAATCCGGCGGCGAGCGGCGACTGCGCGACCGCAGCGCGGATCAGGCGCAACCGTTCAGGGGATTCGGGATGGCCCGCGCCGGTGTCGTGTTGTTCGAAGCGCTCGTCGTCCAACCACCCGAGCGGGGCCAGTTCGACCGTCCAGGCTCCGGCGACGGTGCAGACCACCAGCAGGACGAGAGCGACGATCCGGCGCATGGCAGCTCCAGTGGCAGCGTGTCGGCGGCCAAAAAATAAGCCCAAGTGTTTTTTACACTTGGGCTTACGGGTATGGTGGGCAATACAGGATTTGAACCTGTGACCCCTCGCGTGTGAAGCGAATGCTCTAGCCACTGAGCTAATCGCCCATGCCCTCAACTACGAAACGTCCCCCGAGGCGGGTGCGGGAAGATGCCGGGGCTACGCCTCAGGTCAAGCGAGAGCGCTGCGTCGCTCAGCAACGAATCCGCCCGCCGACGAGCACGCAGAACAGGCTGGTGATTTGGGCCGCCATGTCCAACCGCCTACCCGTCGCCGAACACCCGGCGGCGCAGCAGGCGCATGTCGATCGGAATCAGGATCGCCAACATCAGCAGGAACAATCCCGCCGCCGCCGCGAGGTGCCAGTGCACTTCTCCGGTGATCAGCAACCAGCGCAGGCCTTCGCACAGGTGGTAGAGCGGATTCGCCATGCTGATCTGGTTGAGCACCGGCAGATCAGGCAGTGGGAAGTACGTGTTGCTGGCGAAGCCGATCGGCATGATCACCAAGAAGAACGGCAAGCCCATGTGGTCCATGCTCGGCAGCGTGGCGGTGAACAGCAGGCCGATGGCGGAGAACGCTAGCGCGCCGAGGAACAACAACGGCAGCGCCGCCAACAACCACGGCCAGTGCAGGCTGAGCGAGCCGAAGACGCCGAAGCCGATGAGCACCACGCACACCATCGCTGCATACATGGTTGCCATACTCGCGGCCCAGAAGGCTTCACCCCACACCACGTGTTCCAGGCGCACCTGGGTGGTGAGCTGCCCTTCCCACGATTTCTGGAAGTGCATGCGCACGTAGGCCGAGAACAGCGACTGGAAGAACGAGGTCATGAATGCGGTGTAGGCGAGGATCCCAGGCGCCAAGTAGGTCAGGTAATCGATCGACGTGCCGTTCCAGGTCAGCGCCGTCATCTGCGAACCCAGGCCGACGCCGAAGGCCAACAGCATGATCAGCGGCTCCATCAGCGGCGGTAGTAGTGCAGTGTGCCATTTGCGCAGGTGCACGCGCCAGTGGCGACCGAGGATGGCACGGCTCTGCCAAGCGAAGGCGGGGATGAAAGCGGAGGTGGTCATGGGGAGGCCTGGGGGCGAGTGGCGAGCGGCGAGTTGCGAGTGGCTAGTAGCGAGGAGTCATGGATTTGTTCTCGGCGATTTCTCTTCCGCCAATGCCATGAAAAGATCGTCGAGCGTGGGAATGCGGACTTCGTAGCGGAGCGTGGGGAAAGCCGCGACGAACGAGACGAGTCCAGCCGCATTGAGCGGGATATGCCAGCAACCAAGTATCGTCGACGTGGTCAGTTTGCGTTCCGCGAGCCACGCCGGAATGCCTTCCGCACCGGGCGTATTCACCGGCAGCACCACGATGTGTTCACCCACCACATCACCGAGCACGCTCTTGGCCTGACCGGCTGCACGCACCTTGCCACTTTGCAGCACCAACAGGCGATCGGACAGACGTTCGGCTTCGTCCATGTAGTGGGTGGTCAGCACCACGGCCATGCCCTGGGAACGCAGCGACGCGACCAGTTCCCACACCGCCACCCGCGCCTGCGGATCGAGGCCGGTGGTCGGTTCGTCGAGGAACACCACCTTCGGGCGATGCAGCACCGCGCGCGCGATCATCAGCCGCCGTTTGTAGCCGCCGGACAACATCTCCGGCATATGGTGTTCGTATTCCTTCAGGCCGAACTGGTCGAGCAGGTCGTCGGTGCGTTTCTTGAGATCGGGAATCCGCGGTCGGTAATACCGTCCGGTTTGCTCCAGGTTCCCACGGACGCTGAAGTCCGCGTCGAAGGTGTCGTCCTGCGTGCACACCCCGAGTGCTTGGCGGGCTGCATCCGGTGCGCTCGTCAGATCGTGTCCGGCGATGCTGATGGTGCCGGCATCCGGGCGCAGAAAGCCGTAACACATACGCAGCGAGGTGGTCTTGCCCGCGCCGTTCGGCCCGAGCAGACCGAGCACTTCGCCCGGTGCGCAGGTAAGGTCCACACCATCGACCACGCGTTTACCGCCAAGTGATTTTACCAGCCCGCGGGCATCAAGCAGGGGAGCGATGGACATGAGACTTTCCGGAGTGCAGAGAAAATCGGGCGAGTGGCGAGAAAATTGGCACGTCATCATGGTCAATACGAATCATCAGGGTGTCATCGGCGTTCGCCCCTAGGCCCTGGAGGTTCGGGTGGTGGATGAAGCGACGATGAAGCCGCTGGTTTGTGCCGCCGCTCAGCGATCGACAAGTACGGTGAATCCGCTGTAGGCCATTCGAGTGCAGTCGAACGGTGGATTCTCAGGATTCATGCCTTTATGGATGCGCGGATCTGCCATGACCTTCTTGTTCACACGATCACGGTGCGCGCGCGATTTGTAGACGATCCAGGCAAACACCACGGTCTCGTTTTTCTTCGCCTTGGCCAACCCTGGGAAACCGGGCATGCCCATGGGATTGGGATCTTCGAGCACGCATTCGCGGTATTCGAGGGCGCCGTGTTCACGCCAGATCTTACCGGCATTGGTGGCGATCTTCTTGTAGAGCGCGAGATTCTTTTTGGGCATCGGGATGACGAAACCGTCGACGTAGCGGGCCATAGGAGATGTCCTTGGATGAGGTGGTTACGGCGAGAATTGCAGGTGAGGGCTCAGGCCGGCTGCACTCCACCGCGCAGATACGCGAGGAAGGCGCGGCGTTCGACCCAGACCAGATAGAGCGGGAGCACGACGGCCAGGATGAACAACGGGTTGGCCATGCCGCCGCCCATGATCAGGACATGCGAGGCGATGATGTTGACCACGATCGGCCCGAGGATGAGCAGTCCCAGGCGTCGTGTCGCCGGGATCGCCACCAGCACCGCGCCGATGAGTTCCAGCACCTTGACGAAGGTCAGGTAGCCGGTGGTGCCGAAGGCGATGAAGAAATGTTCCATCGCCGAATCTTTCGGTGGCGGTGGCTGATCGCCCATCAGGTTGAAGAAGTAGGCCAGACTGGCGAACGCGAACAGCAGGCCGAGCAGGACGCCGGCGATGGCAGGCAGGTATTTCATGGCTTCATCGTTTTCTTCCGTGGTTTATTGACGGTTGTCTTCTTGACGGCGGCACGTGTCGTGCCGCTGGTCGCGGTAGTGACGAACAGTGCAGTCACGTACGCACGTGCCTGCTCCAGATTGTCTACGATGGTCTGCGGTTTCTGCCGCACCTTGCCGAGCAGCATCGAGCCCTGCCAGATGCTGTTGAGGAACCAGCCGACGCGCTGGCTGTCGAACGGCTTCACCGGTTTGTGGCGTTTCTTCGCCGCATCGAGCATGCGCGCCACGTGGCTCGTCCAGTCGTCGAGGTGTTTCGCGCACAGCGCTGCCAACTCCGTGTGCGACTGTGCCAGTTCCTGCGCCATCATGCCGATCACGCAGGCACACGGCTCATCCCGCTTGGTGAACGAGATCATGATGTCGAACATGCGGTTCAGTTGCGCGAGCGGATCCACCGCCGGATCGCTCCACGCGGCGGAATACAAGCGTGTCCCCATCGCAGCCCACGCGTCGATTGCTGCGCAACCGATGGCTTCCTTGTTGGTGTAGTGGTGGAAGAAGCTGCCTTTGGTCAGCCCGGCCTCGCCGCAGATCTGATCCACGGTCGTGGCGGTGTAACCCTGCCGCAGGATGAGCGCCTGCGTAGCCAGGATCAGGCGCTCCTGCGATTCGGCCGAGCGCTGCTCATGACGGCTAGGCGTCTCCATACGTACCGGTTGGTATGTTATGAACCATTCCCGTCAAGGCGCGATTTCGGCAGCAAGTCTTGGCCCCGAACGGAGAGAGGCGTGAGGGGGGCGAGAGGCGAGTGGCGACTGCCCTGGGCTACCTTCATGTCGCACCGTCGGCGCTCTAGAAGTGTTCGCCGTGCGGCATTCGCTTTCGCCACTCGCCACTCGCCACTCGCCACTCGCCACTCGCCACTCGCCACTCGCCACTCGCCACTCGCCACTCGCCACTCGCCACTCGCCACTCGCCACTCGCCACTCGCTTCTCGCCTATGAAATCGTCACCACCACATGCTTGAACGCCGGCGTGCGAGATTCCGGATCGACGTCGCGGGGGACCAACACGTTGGCTTCCGGATAATACATCGCCGCATTCCCAGGGCGGATATCCGCTTCGCGTACCAAGATGTTCGCCATCGCACCGACGCTGCTGCTGATCGTCACGCGTTGATTGAGCGCTAAGCCCAAACGTTCGCGATCGACACGACTCAGCAGGATCACATCACGTCGTTCCTGATCGCGGTAACGATCGTAGTCCTCGTACACCACCGTATTGAACTGACCTTCGCTACGGATGGTCATCATCCGCACCTGATGTTCACCGAGCACGCCATGATCCGGCACCGTGATCGGGCGGATATGCGCATGGTGATCTCCGGTCGAAAACGCCGGATCGTGGTGGGCGCGCCCGGGAATATGGAATTCCTTTTTGGTGCGATCGATCTCGGCCAGTTGCTCCAGTCCTGGGACCACACCGGCGATGACCTGGCGGATGTCGGCGTGGTGTTCGAGGGCGCGCCAGTCGACCGGGCCGCTATCGCCCAAGACGCGACGGGCGAGCGCGGCGATGACGCGCACTTCGCTGCGTGGCCCCACATGTCGTGGCGTTCCGGCATCTGACAGACGGATATAACTGAACATCGATTCCTGGGTCGTCGGCTCGGGTTCCTCATCGCGCGGAAGTACCGGCAGGATCCACGTTTCCTTGCCGCGCCCATGCACGTGCCCGGTATTGAGCGTGGTATTGAGGTAGACCACCTGATCGATCTCAGCCAGCGAGCGTCGCGCATATGCCGCATCCGGATTCGAGCCGAAGAGATTGCCGCCCAGGCACCACGCCACGCGCACGCCGCCCGCGGTAGCGCGTTCCATACAGGCCATGGTGTCCATGCCCGCCGTGGTCGGCAGGCGCAGGCCGAAACGCTTCTCCAGATTGGCGAACACCGCGGCCTTGAGCTGCGGCGTCACGCCGACGGTGCCCAGGCCCTGGATGTTGCTGTGCCCGCGTAAGGGCAACAAACCAGCGCCATCACGTCCGACCATGCCGCGCATCAGTGCGAGCGTGGCGATCAGACGGACAGTGTCGGTGCCATGGCGGTGATGCGTCACGCCCATCGCCCAACTGAACACCGCGGCCTTCGCTGACGCGTAGGCATCGACGATCTGTTCGATGGTCGCCGCATCAACGCCACTCGCTGCGCTCAGCGCCGCCTCGTCCAATCCGTCCAACTGCGCTTCGACCGCTTCCCAACCGACGACGTGTTTCGTCAGGTACTCTCGATCGATCATTCCGCGCGCGATCAGCCGTTTGGCCACCGCACTCAGCAACGCGATGTCACCACCCAGGTGTGGCTGCACGTACAAATCGGCGATCGCGGTGCCGAACACCAGGCTGCGCGGATTCGACGGCACCTTGAAACGCACCAGCCCAGGTTCACGCAGGGGGTTGATCACCACCACGCGTCCACCACGGCGTTTGAGTTCCATGAGCGTGCGTAACAACCGCGGATGGTTCGACGATGGATTGCCGCCGATCAAAATCACCAGATCGCTGCGCTCCAGATCATCGAGCGTCACCGAACCGGTGCTGCTGCCGAGCACGCTGGTCAATCCGACGCCCGAGGCCTGATGACAATAGAACGAGCAGTTGTTGACGTGATTGGTGCCATAGACGCGGGCGAACAACTGCAGCAAAAAGCCCGCTTCGTTCGAGCTGCGGCCACTGAAATAGAAGAAAGATTGGTCGGGAACCGTCGTTTGGAGCTTCGCGCCGAGCCGTTCGATAGCCTCGTCCCACGTCGCCACGCGGTAACGATCAGCGCCCGGCTCTGCGACCAACGGTGCGGTCAGACGCCCCATGGTTTCGAGTTGCCGCGGACTCAGTCCTTCGAGGTGCTCGAAGCTGACGCCGGTAAAGCGTTCGAGCGGAATCGCCGGCTGCAGATCCGACGCCATCGCCTGGATCGATTTTTTGCAGAACTCCGGGAAGTGCCCGAGTTCATTGACCATGCCGCCACGTTGACCGCCCATCCCGAGGGCGCACGTCTTGCACGCGACCTTGGCGCGCATGGCGGAGTACATGCGCAGAAAGCCGCCGGATTCCCGCGCTTTGCTGAGCGTGTACCCGATCGCATGCCAACCGCCGCCTGCTGAGGTCATATGCGGATGGTCACGCCATCACCCCCACAACGCAATGCGGCACGGCGCGGCGAACGGCGGGGCAATTGGCGAGTGGCCGTGGCAATTCGGCGAGTGGCGAGTGGCCGTGGCAATTGGCGAGTGGCGAGAGGCCGTGGCAATTTGGCGAGTGGCGAACGGCGAATGGCTGGGTTTCTTCCATATTTTATCAACGCCAACATACGGAGTCCGTCGCCTCTCGCCTCTCGCCTCTCGCCTCTCGCCTCTCGCCTCTCGCCACTCGCCTCTCGCCTCTCGACTCTC
>JANPLC010000173.1:0-5297 GCA_031426335.1 Planctomycetota bacterium | reverse complement strand
GTTGCCAAAGTAGCCGTTGATGAATCGGGCCGGGCAGCTCGAAGCTCGAAGCTCAAACCTAGAGACGCGATTGGTCCAGATGGAGATCGATGGATAAGTGCCCGTCAGCAACCCCAAGAACACTCGACTGATCGCCGAACTGCCGTGGCGTGGTCGCCTGCGGCGCCTGCATGCGCGGACGCGCGTCGGCACCGAAGATCGCCCCTAGCACCGCGTGGGCTAGGGCACTGGTGAGATCCTTGGCCGCCTCCACCGGATTGAGCGGATGGCCGTCGAGATCGACCATCGCCGCCATCGAGGCACCGACCTGACGCGTCAGGCCGCGACTGAAGCCGATGGTCAACCGACCGCTGCGCACGCCGGCGAAGAGTACTTCCACCACCAACTCGTGGCCACCGCGTTCGGTGACGATCGACTCGCTCACCGGCAGGCCGGCGATCTGCTGCACGACTTCGGCCGCGGTGCGCTGGGTGATGGCGCGGTGTTCCACCTCGGCGTCGATCTGCGCCGCCTGCAGTTCGCGACGGCGCTTGGGCGTCGCACAGCGCACATGGATTCCTTTCGCCACCCGTGGACGTTTGGCGGACAGATCACCAGAACGGGAAGCAGGAAGGGTTTTCACGACCGTCATCATGCACATGCCATGCCTAGAGACGCAGCAGTCCCCTGTCACGACTTACAACGATGTACGCCGAACACCTGTCGCCGAGCGGTGACGGCTAGGTGGGGAAATATGCGGATTCACCGCTGATTCCGCTGTCCCCCACGGGCGACAGGGTGACACCGAAGTGCGCCAGTACGCCAGTCAGCGCAATCCGTACTTGTTGATCAGACGCAACAGGGCGGTGCGGCTCATCTTCAGGATGCGTGCCGCCTCAGAAGTGTTGCCGCGCGAACGCGTCAGCGCGTTGCGGATGGCGGTGCGCGCCCAGTCCTCGGCTGCGCGTTCGCGGCCCTGTTTGAAGGCCATCGGGGTGGAGCCCATCGGCAACGGGTCGAGGTGCTCGACCGAAATCGCCAGCGGCGCAGAGGCCGGCGCCCCAGGGTTGCTCACCGCCGCACGCGCCAGCGCGCGTTCCAGGGCGTTGGCCAGTTCACGCACGTTCCCTGGCCACGGCCGCGAGATGAGGTTCGACAAGGCCGTAGCGGTGATGCTGTGGCGTTCCTGGCCGCCGGCCGCCCGGATGAGCAGCGCATGCACCATCTGCGGGATGTCTTCCGGGTGTTCCTTCAAGGCCGGCAGATCGACGTGCAGGACATGCAGGCGGTAATAGAGATCTTCGCGGAAGCGGCCTTCGCGCACCAAACCATCGAGCTTCACATTGGTCGCCGCCAGCAGGCGCAGGTCGGTGCGTTCCGCCGCCTCGGCACCGACCGGCCAGATCTCCTGAGCTTCGAGCGCGCGCAGCAACTTGGGCTGCAGGTCGAGCGGCAACGAGTTGATCTCGTCGAGGAACAACGTGCCGCCGCGGGCAAGAGAGAACCGCCCGCGTTTGCGCCCCTGCGCGCCGGTGAACGACCCAGGCTCGTGGCCGAACAATTCGCTTTCGATCAGCTCACGTGAGATCGCCCCGCAGTTGACCGCGATGAACGGCCCCTGCGAACGGCGCGACGCCTGGTGGATGGCACGCGCAGCCAGCTCCTTACCCGTGCCGGTTTCGCCCGCGATCAACACCGGGGCATCGCTCCCTGCGGCGACGTCGATCTCATTGTAGACCCGGCGCATGGCGGTGCCCGACCCGACCAAGCCGCCGCGTCCGGAGGTCGCCGCATCACGCAGGCGTTGCACGGTCTCGACCTCGCGCAAGTGCAACAGCAGCTCATCGGTCTCGAACGGCTTGGTCAGGTAGGCGCGCGCACCCAGGCGCATGGCTTCGACCGCCGAGCTGATCGAGCCGTAGCCGGTCATGACGATGACCTGCAACGCTGGGCGGCGCAGGCGCGCTTCGCGCAGCAGCGACAGGCCGTCGAAACCAGGCATGCGCAAGTCGGTCACCAGGAGATCGGCCTCGTCGACCGCCTTCAGACCAGCGGCGCCGTCCGGACAGCTCGACACCTGGTGGCCAGCCCGTTTGAGCAGTTCGGCCAGCGCGCCGCGCAGGGCATCATCATCATCGACCAGCACGACCTTCATGTCACCTCCACCATCATCAGGGCGGGCAGCACCACGCGAAAACGCGCACCGCCCTTGTCCACGTTCTCTGCCGTCAGGCGCCCACCATGCGCGACACAGATGCGTCGCGCCACTGACAATCCGAGGCCTGTGCCATTGACCTTGGTGGTGTAAAATGGGGTGAACAAGCGCTCGGGGTCAGGGCCAAGGCCAGGGCCGTCGTCCTCGACGTCGATTTCCAGGCTCGGACCCCGTACCGCAGCACGCACCGTGCAGTGGTGCCCGCCACTGAGCGCCTGCGATGCGTTTTCCAGCAGGTTGATCAGCACCTCCTGCAGTTGGTCGTTGTCCCCATGCACCGCCGGCAGGTCGTCCGGCACCGCGATAGCGAAGTCGATGCCCCGCGCGCGCATGCGGCCCTGGAAAAGCGTGGCGACGGTGCGAATGAGCGCGGTCGCGGGCACGCGTTTTTCCCGGCCCTCACGTTGTCGGGCGAAGCCAAGCAGGTTGCGCACCGTGCGCGCGATGCGATCGACCTGCTCCGCGATCATGTCGAGATTGGTGCGTGCTTCCGGAATCTGCGACAGATCCGAGCGCAGCAGACCGAGCCACGCCTTGATGGCGGCGAGCGGATTGTTGACCTCGTGCGCCACCACCGCCGCCATGCGCCCGACGGTCGCGTCGCGCTGGGCGTTGGCGAGCGCCGCTTCGGCGCGTTTGCGGCTGGAGATGTCGGCCAGCATGGCGATCACGCCGGTGATGCGCCCCTCCGGATCGGTCAGCGGCGCCGCCGCCATGTTGAGGTCGATGGTGCTGCCATCGCGGTGCACGCGTTGGATCTCGACGTCGGTGAAGATCTCACCACCCAGCACGCGGGCGAGGAACATACGCGCCTCGGACTGTTTGCCTGGAGTGACGATCGGCAGCGGGCGCCCGCTCACTTCGGCTTCATTCCACCCAAAGAGTTTCTCCGCCGCCTGATTCCAGACCGCGCCGACACAGCCGCTGATGTCGAGAGTGAAAATCGCCAGCGGCGAGGCATTGATCAGCGCACGCAAGGCATCGTGCGCATGGTGCAGCGATTCCTCGGCCAAACGGCGGCTGGTGATGTCCATCATTACCCCGTGGATGAATTGCGGGCGGCCGGATTCGTCGCGTAGAACTTTGGCTTCATCGCGCACCCACACGATGGCCCCGTCGCTGGCCAGCAGGCGGTATTCAGCGGCCAGCGGTGCAGCGCCATCCTTGCAGCGCGCCAGCTCATGCAGGACGCGCACGCGGTCGCCAGGATGCAGGTGATTGACGAAGAACGCCGGATTCGAAATCCAGCGCTCGGGATGGAAACCGGTGAGCGTGGCGATCTGCGGGCTAAGGTACAGCCGGCTGCCAAGATCATCGGCGGCTGCGACGTAAGTGACGATGGGGACCTGTTCGACCAGTGCGCGGTACC
This sequence comes from Planctomycetota bacterium, assembly GCA_031426335.1. Taxonomy (GTDB): domain Bacteria; phylum Planctomycetota; class UBA11346; order UBA11346; family UBA11346; genus BOG-1363. Next base: position 1,734 of record JANPLC010000173.1, on the reverse strand, counting down.
GCGCCTCGGCCTTGAGCAGGTCCTGCTCGACGCGCTGGCGCTCGCTGCGGCCGCGTAGCGCCAGCAAGCCGTAGGACATGTTCTGCGCCAGCTCACGCAGCAGTTCGACCTCGTCCGCACCGAAGGCGTCACCTTCGGTGGCGTAGATGGTGAGGGCGCCAACCACGCGATCGCCGGATTTCAGCGGCAGGGCGATGCCCGAGGCATACCCGCGTTTGGCCGCCTCCATGCGCCAATCACTGAAGCGCTCGTCCTCCAAGATGTCGCGCGCGATGGCGATCTCGCCGCTGCGAATGGCAGCTCCCGTGGGTCCTTCGTCGCCGGCCTCGTTGCCCCAGGTCAGGCGCACCTCTTCCAAGTAACGATCGCGGTAGCCGGCCTGCGCCAACGGTTCGACCGTGCGTTCGGCGTCGTGGCGCGCGATGCCGATCCACGCCAAGCGATAACCCAATTCAACCGACAGGCGGCAGACTTCCTCGAACAGCTCGGTCTCGCTGGTGGCGCTTTGCAGCACGTGCGAGGTCTCGCTGAGCACTTTGAGCGCGCGGCTCATGCGCCGGACCTCGGCCTGCAGGCGACGGCGGTCGGCCTCCTCCTGAGTACGTGCGGTCAGGTCATGCAACATCATCACGGTGGTGGCGGTGCGGGTGCCGACCCCCGAGGTCGCCGCGATGGCGCAGCGCACCACGCGGGTGAGTTCACCACGGTGCAACGTCACCGTGCGATCGCTGGCTCCATCAGCGAGCAGCCGGTTCCAGGAACCTGACGGTGCGCCGTGCGCATCGACCGGTGGCGGCAGCACCTCGTCCAGCAGACGGCCTTCTGCGGAGTAACGCTCATGGCCGCACAACTGCTCCGCGGCGGAATTGAGAAAGGTCACGCGGCCCTCGCTGTCGAGCGCGATCACCGCGTCAGCGACGACGTCGAGCACCGCCGCGAGGTTGTCCTGGGAGCGGCGCGCCTGGCGTTCGAGTTCATATCCGCGCAAGGCGATGCCGATGGCGGTACCAAGTTCCTCTTCGCCGGGCGGTTTGATCAGACAACCGAAGGGCATGGAGCTGCGGATGCGCTCCATGGTCGTGTGATCGTTGCGCGCGGTAAGAAACACCACCGGCATAGCATGACCGGAGCGCAGCAGTTGCTTGGCCACCTCGACACCATCCATGGTGCCTTCGAGCATCACGTCCATCAGCACCAGATCCGGCCGGCGTTTGGCCGCCAAGGACAACGCCGCCTCACCGCTCGCGACGATGCCCATGACCAGGTAGCCGAGCGCCTTGAGCTGGATCTCCACCAGCATCGCGGTGGTCGCGTCGTCTTCGACGATCAGGATTTCTGGGGGATTGCGCACAGCTCACGCCCAGACTTGGCAAGCGGGAGGAGGGTCAAGGTCCAGAGCCGAAGAGTTTGGCGGGCGACCAGGCCAGTGCGGGGTTCACCAGCCCGCTAGAGTCCTTGGCGAGTCACGTTTTGCACCGAGCGCGGATGCAACGGGTGCGGGTCCAGGGCCGGCGAGGCCCTGGCGGGGCACAACGGGGCAGCGCCCCGTTAAAATCAGTCGAACTTCACGCCTTCCAGGTACTTCATGGTCTGCGGAATCTGCGTCGCCGCATCTGGTGACTCGTCCTCGATGAAGTAGTACTTCAAGCCGGCCTTCTTGGCCGCGGCAAGGATTTTGGGCCAGTCCATCTGACCGGTGCCGAGCACCACGTTGTTCTTCACGTCGGTCTTGCC
>JANPLC010000172.1:0-11310 GCA_031426335.1 Planctomycetota bacterium | reverse complement strand
CCTGGCTGGCGTTGCGTCGCCGCCGTTGGCGGCACCTCGATGGCAAATGGCGACCGCCGAACGCCGACAGGCGACAGGCGACTGGCGACTGGCGATTGCCGATTGCCGAACGCCGATTGCCGAACGCCGAACGCCGAACGCCGAACGGCATTTGCCGTTCGCTACCTCCCCTCACACGATCTGCCCCAACCGCTCCCGCACCAGTTCACGCTGCCCACCCGCGTTGACGACGCGCAGCAGGATGTCGCGATCAGGCACGTTGAGTTTGTCGAGCACAGCAGTGAAACTCGCCACCTGCGCTTCGGCGCGCAGGTAAGTCGACAATACTTCCCACAGGCGTTCGCCGGTGAGGTAGGTGCGGCACCAGGTCAGGCCTTCTTTATAGACCATGCGGCTGGCGAGGCGTTTGGCGAGGATGGCGATGCGGTGCGGACGTGGGATGCGTTCCATCAAGCGGTCGGCGAAGTCTTCGACCATCACCGGCGGACAGTGCGCGCGCAGGTGGCGCAACCAGGTGGCTTGAAAGCCCTGATCCTCGAAGTGTGTCTGGATCACGCTTTCGAGCAGCCCGCTGACGCGGTTGATCTCCTCGCTGAAGTCCGGCGACAACGCGGACAACGAAACTTCACGTCCACGCCGGATCCACGCACTCACCAGGGCTTTGGCCTCGTCGTCGGCACGGGCACGGATGATGTCGATGGTTTCCTTCACGTAGCGCGGTTTGCGCGCGATGAATTCGTCGTCACTCATCACCAGGCCGGCGAGCACTTCGTAGCTGGAGCAGATCACGCCGCCCTTGTTGGCGGAGGAATCCTTGATCGCCACCAGACCGGCGGCTTCCAGGCTCGCACGTGCCTTGGGTGTGAGGAAGATATTGGCGCCTTCAACCATGCCCTTGGCACTCGGCTTGCCGTCGGGCTTGAGGAACTGTTGCCAGTTGTCGTCGTTGATGGTGTACGGTCTGCCACCACACGGCAGGAAAAGATCCGTGACCACGGTGTTGTGCAGATTATTGCGGAATGCTTCGCCGGACTTGTCGGTGGCGGGTACGACCTTGGCGCCGGAACCTTTGAGCAGCCTGGGAGTGAAACGCGCGACGCCCTGCGCTTCCGTGACCAAGCGCAGCAGTTCTTTCCAGTCGAGACCATCAGGATCGTAGACCCCGCCGGTGCCATCGCTGATCGCCACCACCTTCACCCGTGCGCCGTGTTCACGGTGCAAAATACGCAACAGGTTGCCGCCGACGTCGCCGTCGGGGCCGCCGGTCATTTTCACGGAGTACGCCGCTTTCGCGGTGACACCAATGATCGGCAACACCGTTTCGATCCAGCGGAAGATGCCTTCGCTGGTGACGCCGAACTCTTTGTGGTTGATGCCGGAACCGGGCTTCGACGACATCAGCGTGGCATGGTGTGGCAGGCCACGCAGTTGTGCGCGTCGCGCCACCCATGAAATGCGCTCGGGGGTCATGTTCTCGTCCGGGCCGAGGAAGATCAAGTCGTGCTCGCGTTGTTCCCCGTGCGGGCCGATGACCTCTGGCACCTGACCGTCGGGCAGGATGAGGTCGATGAGACCATCAACGAGTTGCTTCACCGCCGCCGTCGCGTCGCCGCCTGATTCCACCAGACAGATGCACTTGCTGCCGCCTTCGGGAATATCTTTGTTCTTGAGCTGTTGTGCCCACGCAAGGTCGTAGACTTCTTTGAGCAGACCGTCACGTGCGCGCGCGTATTGCCCGGCATTGCGGGTGATCAGGACGCGCAGTCCACCGCGCGCTGATGCACGGAAGCGAACGTGAAAACCACGGCAGTTCGCGCCGCTGAAGTAAAACAGGCCGTAGGGTTTCTGCGGGAATCGTTCCGCCGACAGCGCGTCGCGGTCGATCTTGAAGGCCAAGCCGAACCGTCCTGGGCGGAAGGCATTGGTCAGACGCACAGCACCAAGAAACGACGCCATGCCGTCGAGCACGGTGCGATGCGCCTGGACATCGACGCCCTGGATGCGACCGAACAATGCCTTGTGACGTTTGTCCCAGGCCGCACGTGAAATGGTTTCCCCAGGACGGAAGCGCGAGGCCAGCAGTGCGACCAAGTCGTGGCAAAGCTCCGGATAGGAACGCACCACTTCTTCGCCCGCCTCATCCACGTCGAGGTAGCGATTCTCCGGTCCCAGCAATTGTCCGCTGAAGGCGATGGCGGCGCGCAGCACTTCCAGTTCATCGAGGGTGTAGGTGCCAGCGGCGAACAGATCGGCCAACGAGTCGCGGTACTGCCGACGTAGCGCGGAGAGATCGCCCTCGACCGCTTGGACGGCGCGCGGTGACAACGGACGACCCTTTGGGCCTTCGACGTAGATGGAACTAACCAACGCCTTCTCGTCCCCCTCCACCGCTGGCACGAGGTCGAGGTAACCACGTTGCAGTTCGACGCCATGACGCGCGATGGTGCGCGCCAGGTGCAGCAGCAATTGCCACGGGTTCACGCCGCTGGTAGCAGCGAGGAAGCGGGTCACCTGTTTGCCGTCGACCTCATTATCGACCGCCAAATGCAAGTCGTCAGCGCTGCGCAGCGCCGACCACGCGCGGATATGGCGCACCACGCGCTCCACCGTGCTGCGTGCCAAGTAGCCCTGGTCCACCGAATCCAGGTAACGCACCATCTGCACGCTGCACGAGTCGTCGCCGTCGCAGGCCGCATGACGGATGGCTTCGCGATGCGCCTTCAAATCGGTGTCGGTGGGCACCGACGCCGGGCCGTAGCAGAACGCATAGATGAATAACCGACGGTCCTTGCTGGTGTGTAATTCCAGACGATGAAACGGCCGCTCGCCCACCGCGCGCACCACATCGAGCAGGGTGTGGGTCTGCGGCCGACCGAAGACCAGCAGTTTTCCTGCCTCGCCGTCGTCGACCATGGTCAGGCGCGACTCCTTGGCGTGACGGAAGGAATGCAACATCTCCAGATGACGTTCCTGCTCGTCCGCGTCGGTGGCCTGGAAGTAGTAGCGCGGCATCTGCTGATGGAACCACTGCACGGTCTCTTCTAGGTCGCCGAGCAAGCGTGCCTGCAGGCGTTCGACCGTGCTGTCGACGTGCTGCTCGCGGAGCTTATCCCGGGATTGGTCGCGGGGCTTGTTGCTGAGCTTCTTTATCGACTGTTCGCGGGGCATGGGCGCTCTCTCCGTGGATCGTCAGAGTATACCTCCACGATCGTAGTCCCATCGTCGGTCACAACGACAGGCCTCGACAGGTGCTGCACACATCACCCGCCGTGGGGGATGCGGTTCCGTCTGCGTGAAACAGCACTCAACAGACGCAAAGGAGCACCGTTTTGGCACTGACAGGCGTGGCGCTCGACCGTATGACTTTCACGACCATGCCGCTAGGTCGACTTAAGGGATGAACGCATGCGACGTTTGAACGCTGGTCCTGTTTGGTCGATGCTGCTGACGTTCATCGGGGCGATGCCGCTGGCCGCAGCCGACAGCGACCTCGCCTTCTTTGAATCCAAGATCCGTCCGCTGCTGGTGGACCACTGCCATTCGTGCCATTCCGTGAAGGCGAACAAGAAAAAGGGCGGCTTACTGCTCGATTCCCGCGAGGCACTCGTGGCCGGTGGCGACACCGGTCCGGCGATCGCGCCAGGGAAGGCCGCCGAAAGTCTGCTGCTCAAAGCGGTGTCCTACCTGGATCCCGATCTGGAGATGCCGCCCAAGGAACGCTTGAGTGCGGCGCAGGTCACTGACCTCACCACGTGGATCACTGCTGGCGCAGCGTGGCCGCAGGAAGCCGCGCCCAAAGCCACTGGCGGAAATACCCACGAAGGCCCCGTGGCCCTCGATCCCAAGGTCCATTGGGCGTGGTCGCCGGTCCGCGTGACGGAACCACCGACGGTGCGCGACAAGGCCTGGGCAAAGACGCCGATCGACCGCTTCATTCTGGCCAAGCTGGAAGAAGCCAAGCTGCGTCCGGCGCCCGAAGTCGATCGCCGTACGTTGATCCGCCGTGCTGCCTTCGCGCTCACTGGCCTGCCGCCGACCATCGCCGAGGTTGATTCGTTTCTTGCCGACACCTCCGCCACCGCCTTCGAACGCGTGGTCGATCACTACTTGGCCGCGCCTGCGTTCGGTGAACGTTGGGCGCGGCATTGGCTCGATCTGGTGCGCTACGCCGAGACCCGCGGTCATGAATTCGACCAACGCGTGCCGAATGCGTGGCAATACCGCGACTACGTCATCCGCGCGTTCAATGCCGACCTGCCGTACGACCGTTTCGTCCAAGAGCACATCGCTGGCGACCTGCTGCCCGAACCGCGCCTGACCAAGGACGGCGCCGATGAAGGCATCCTCGCCACCGGCTTCTGGTACCTGGGTGAGATGATCCATTCACCGGTCGATATCCGTCAGGACGAAGGCGACCGCATCGACAACCAGATCGATGTGATGGGCAAGACCTTCATGGGCCTGACCATCGGCTGTGCGCGCTGCCACGATCACAAGTTCGATCCGATCACCGCCAAAGACTACCACGCCCTGGGCGGCATCATCCAGAGCAGCAGTTACCGACAGGTGCCGTTTGAGAGTGAGCGGCACAACCGTGCCGTGGCCGAGCGTTTGTGGACGTTGCGTCAGATCAACGACAACTCGCTGCGCCGCACCATCGAGACCTCGCTGACCCCAGGCATCATGGCGGTGGAGAAGATCCTGCTCGCCGCGCTGGAGGTCGATGGCTCTGGCGGCAACGGTCCGGTGGAAGTCGCCAAACGACACGCGCTGCACGTCCCGACCTTGGCCGCCTGGCTGAAGCACTTGATGGCGGTAGCCGATGATCCACGGGATCCGTTCCACGCCTGGGCACGACTGATGCGGGTTCCGCGGGAAAAACGCGCTGAGTCCCTCGCCTCTGTCCAACAAGAGGTGTCCGATAAACGCAAACACGAGCAGGATCGCTGGAACCAGGCACTCGCTGACAGCACCATCTTGGTCGACTATGCACGCGCCGATGAACCGTTCCTGCCAGATGGTGTGGCGTTCGGAAAGACCGTGTCCCCACGCGGAACGCTTCGCTTCGGAGCCGATCCAGAAAAACCACTGCTGCGCTTCAGCGATCGTACCGCCGCGTGGTTCGATCCGCTGTGGCAGCGTCTGACGCCTGGTCCTGACAGCGTCACTGACCCGACCGATCTCAATTTTCCACGCGCCGGACGGACGCTCCGCACCCGCACCATCGACCTGACGGAAGGTCCGGTACATGTGCTGATGCGCGGCAAGGGCCTGCTCTACGCCGCAGTCGGGGCGCACACCCAGATCGATGGACCACTGCACCGCGCGCTGGTGCGCAAGGTCGACGGCAAGGTCGGCGAATGGCGCTGGGAACGTATGGATCTCCAGGCGTATCCTGGGCATCGCTGCCATCTGGAATTCACTGCGGACAGCGAGGACTTCGCCGTGGCGATGGTGGTGCAGGGCAAGAACACACCGCCAGCGCCGCCAATACTGACCGCGCCTCCGCACAACGAAAACAATGCGTCCACCATACTTGGCTTCGCGGCCGCACATCGCGGCATGCTCCAGGCTGCGTTCACCGATCAGCCACGTTCTTCTGCGCAAGAAGCGGTACTCGCCTGGGCGTTGGAACACCCAGAGTTGCTCGGCGCGATCGATCCCGCCGTGATCGCCGACTTCACCAAAGACCAGGCCGCCATCGCCAAGGACATCCGCGCGCAGTCGCGCATGGCGCTCGGCATCATGGACGGCAACGGCGCCGATTGGCGCATCCTGATCCGTGGCAGCCCGCGCAATCCCGGCCCAGTAGCACCGCGTGGTTTGCCCGAATCGGTCTTCGGCAAACAGCCGACCATCGCCCATGGCAGCGGTCGCCTCGACATCGCTCGGTGCATGACCGATGCGAAATCGAATCCCTTTGTCGCTCGCGTGATGGCCAACCGCATCTGGCACCACCTGATGGGCCGCGGCATCGTCGCCTCGGTCGACAATTTCGGCGCACTCGGCAGTCCGCCAACCCATCCGGAGCTGCTCGACCACCTCGCCATCCGCTTCGTGGCCGACGGCTGGTCGATGAAGCGACTGGCGCGCAGCATCATGCTGAGTGCCACCTGGCGCATGAGCAGCGCCGCTGATCCGGTACAGGATGCTCAGAATCCTGGGAATCTTCTGCTGCATCGCGCTCATCTCCATCGCCTGGAAGGCGAGGCAATCCGTGATGCCCTGTTGGCGTTGTCGGGCCGCCTCGATCCCAAGCTCTACGGCCCCAGCATTCCGATCCACCTCTCCGATTTCATGACCGGCCGCGGTCGTCCGAACGGCGGCCCCATCGACGGCAACGGCCGGCGCAGCGTCTATCAGACGGTATGGCGCAACTTCCTTTCGCCGATGATGCTCGCCTTCGACACGCCGATCCCGTTCAACACCATGGGCAAACGCGCCAGTTCCAACGTGCCAGCGCAGGCGCTGATACTGATGAACGATCAGTTCGTTCAACAGCAGGCGGAGCTGTGGGCGAAAAAAGTTGGCGAACAGGTACCGGAGACGGCCGCCCGCATCAGCTTGCTCTACCGCATGGCCTTCGCCCGTGAGCCGCTGCCTGCAGAAGCCGCAGCAGCACAGGAGTTCCTTGGTGCGACGCCCGACGGGCGTGCGTGGTCCGATCTCGCCCATGCTTTGGTGACCACCAAAGAATTCATCTTCGTGCAGTAGGACCACCCATGAACACCCCAGCCCCCCTTCGTTGGTCCCGTCGCAACGTACTCAAATCCGCCGCATGTGGCTTCGGCGCGCTCGCGCTCCAGACGCTGCTGAACGACCACGCCTACGCCGGCGACATCGTCCCAGGCAAGGCCCGTCATCATCCGGCCAAGGCACGCAGCGTGATCTTCTGTTACCTCGACGGCGGTTTGTCGCAGGTCGACAGCTTCGATCCCAAGCCGGAACTGACGCGCGACAGTGGAAAACCGTTCCGCATGAAGATGGAGCCAACGCAGTTCAACAACAACGGCAACACCCTTGGCAGTCCGTGGGAATTCAAGAACTACGGTAAAAGCGGCATTCCGGTCAGTTCGCTATTTCCGCACATCGGCGAGTGCGTCGACGACTTGGCGGTGATTCGTTCGATGACCTCAAATTTTTCCGAACACACCAACGCGAATTATTTTCTCCACACCGGCTCGGGCCTCCAGGGTCGGCCAAGCATGGGCGCGTGGTGTAGCTATGGTCTGGGCAGCGAGTGCCGTGATTTGCCGGGTTTCATCGTACTCAATGGTGGTCTGGTGCCCCCTGGCGGTCTCGATTGCTTCAACAGCGGCTTTCTGCCGGCGAGTTACCAAGGCTCACTCTTCCGGCCGGCCAACGAACCAGTGGCGAACATCAAGGCGCGCGAGAAGAACCCGGACGAACAACGGCGCAAACTCGACCTCATGCACCGCCTCGACGGCATGCTGGTCACGCGCACCGGAAAGCAGGACGCGCTCGAATCCGCCATCGCAAATTATGAGATGGCGTACTCGATGCAGACCTCGGTACCCGATCTTATGGACCTGGGTAAAGAAACCGACGCGACCAAGGATCTCTACGGCCTGAAATCGGACCATCAGCACACTCGGACTTACGGCATGCAGTGCCTGATCGCACGCCGTCTGGTCGAACGCGGCGTGCGCTTTATCGAACTGACCTGTCCCGATACCGGCAACGACCGCTGGGATCAGCATCACGGACTCAAAAAAGGCCATGAAGCCAATGCCCGTATGGTCGACCAACCGATCGCCGCGCTGCTGAAAGATCTCAAGTCGCGTGGTCTGCTCGACAGCACGCTGGTGGTCTTCAGCGGTGAATTCGGTCGCACGCCCTTTGCTCAGGGCAAAGACGGACGTGATCACAATCCCTTTGGTTTCACCGCGTGGATGGCCGGCGGCGGCGTGAAGGGCGGTGTCATCCACGGGGCCACCGACGAATACGGCTACAAGGCGGTCGAAGGCAAAGTTGAGATGCACGACCTGCACGCGACCATGCTGCACCTTTTAGGCGTCGACCACAAACGCCTGACCTTCCGTTGGGGCGGGCGCGACATGCGCCTGACCGACGTGCATGGTGAGCTGATCACGTCGATCTTGGCGTGATTCATCTGTCAACTTCACCGGATTGAACAAGAGAAACAGAGGAACGGGGGAAACTCCTTACCTGCATTGCTCCGTTCCTCCGTTTCTCTTGTTCAATTCATTCTCTTACCCAACGAGCTAACATGTCCCTACGCATCTCAACCTTGTCCTTGCTGATCATCGCCACGGGACTCGTTGCTGCCGAACCCCCAACGATCACCCACTCGATGCTGATCACCGGTGGTAAAACCTACGTGATCGAAGACGCGAGTGGATCGACTGGCAACGTCACGTGGCGGTATCCGCACTCCACTCGCGATGGCTGGGTCTTGCCGTCCGGCAACCTGCTGCTGGCAATATCCAAGTGCAGCGCATTTCCCAAAGGCGGTGCTGTCGAGGTCACGCGTGATCAGACCGTGGTGTGGTCGTACCAGGGCACGCAAGACGAGGTGAACAGCATTCAGAAAACTGCCGAGGGCACGTACGTGCTCACCGAAGCGGGACCAAATCCGCGCCTACTTGAACTCGACGCCGCGGGCAAGGCCGTGGTGGAGTTCCCCCTCGCCTGCCAAAAGGGCAACGCGCACATGCAGACGCGCATGTCGCGCAAACTGTCGGATGGCACCTACCTCTGCCCGCATTTGTTGGATTTCGCCGTCATCAACTACGACCGCACGGGCAAGGTCCTCAGCCGCATCGACACCACCAGCCCAGGCGACAACAATCACAAGGAACACACCTGGCCATTCACCGCCATCCGCCTCGCTGACGGTAACACCCTGGTGGGCTTGACGCACAGCAACCGCGTTACCGAGTTCACCCTCGATGGCAAGATCGCCTGGCAAGTGACCAACGCCGACGTCAACAACCTAATGAAGGACGCCTGCGGTGTGCAACGCCTGCCCAACGGCAACACCATCATCAACAGCTACGCCGCGAAGCCCGGTGAAACGCGGCTGTTTGAAGTCACCAGGGAGAAGCAGGTCGTCTGGCAGTGGACCAGCAGCGATGGCGCTGGCGTGCACCATGCACATGTGTTCGTCTCGGATGGTCAGCCGCTGCCGCCACTCGCGCTGCGTTGATCCACTCTGGCCACGTTACTTGATGGGGACCGACGCCAAGTCGTTGATCTCAGCCGCGGACAATACGCGGTCGTACACGCGCACCTCGTCCAATGACCCGGTGAAGTATTCGCCATCCACGTCCGACCCGCCGATCACGAATGGTGCCGTCGGCGGCTTCAATGCGCCGATCAGCTTCGGGTAAGCGGAGAGGAACTTCCCGTCTTTGAATATCTGCCCGCCGTGATCCGGGTGGTAGGTCACCGCGTAGTGGTGCCAACGATCATCGTTCCATTCCCCAGCCCAGGAAAAAATCATCCTATCGACGTGCCCGTTGGCCCAGATCGCAGCCTGTGCGGTGCCATCCGGCATCAACTGCAGGGCGGTGAAATGACCGTCATGGCGGATCACTGAGATTGGTTCGAGGCCTTTGGCTCGAACAGCGGTCTTGAGCCAGCAGGTCACCGAAATGGCCCTCGGGGCCAGCACCCTTGAATCGCCACACACCACCTTGCTGGGTGGGGTAAAGACCAGACCCGAACCATGCACGCCTGGGCCCCTGGCTGCGTTGATGATCATGCCGTCTCCACTTTTTCCAGAATGATCCCGTGCAATTTTTCCAGAGGCCTCATCGAACTGCCAGTAGGCTATCAATCCGGAATTCACTGACGGGGCGACAGGCACACCTGGGACCACCGCGAGCGTCTGGATCTCGTCCGGGGTGAGTGGACGATCGTAGACGCGAATCTCGTCCAATGATCCATTGAAGTACTCGTTGTTCAGTTCCGACGCGCCCAGCATGAACGGCGCCTTGCACTCTGAAGGCAGTGGGCCAGCGACATCTGGGATTTTCGCAAACGGTTTCCCGTCCCTGTAGATCATGACTCCATCGCGTTGATCAAAGGTGACCGCATAGTGGTGCCAAAGACCGTCGTCCCACGCGCCGCGCCAACGGAAGACCGCCATGTTCATGTTGCCATATCCCCAAATCGATGCGTGTGCGGTTCCATCAGGGCTGAGCTGCAACGCGGTGAAATGACCATCATGTCGTAAAACTGACGCCAAATAACGGTCCGGCACCACCATCGTGCTTTTGATCCAGCACATCACCGTTATCCCGTCCCTCGGCGTCAAGTTCGCCGCGTTCCCGCAATCCACCTTGCTGGGTTGCGCAAATACCAATGCGCCGCCGATTTTCCCAGGACCCCAGGTCGCGTTGGTAATCGTACCGGTGGAATCTTTTCCCACGCGGTCTCGTATCTGGATCCCACTGCCCTCATCCAGCGGCCAATAGGCGATGAGTCCCCCGATCGCTGGCGACATGACGGCAGGAACGGCCTTGGGAGCCACCGCGGGAGCAAGTGTATCCTGGCTGATCTCCGGACGAGTGATCAATGGTCGCTCACTTGGCACTGGACTGGTCGAGTTGGGCAGCGGATCAATCACCGGTGCCGTCACGGCTGGCACGGCCGGTGACGTACCCGCACGGCGGAGCTCGGGCGCACGCGAATTCCACATCATCCCGATCACCACCGCGACGGCAGTCACGGCAATGATTCCGCTGATCATTGGCCAGTGGACCGACCGCGGTGAGCGCTGTACGACGGGCGGACGTGGTTTGCGCGGAGCGACTGTTGCTGGCGTGGGATGAGCCCGGTTCACCTGTTCCGAAAGCGGGCGGGCCACGAGTGGCGTGAGCGGACGCGCAGGCGTTGCCGTACTCAGCACTGCCAATGCCGCCGTGATCGCGACCGACAATTCGTGCGGCGTCTGAAAGCGCTCGGCCGGTTGCTTGGCCAGACAGCGGGCGATCACCTGTGCGGTGGCGGGTGAAACCGTAGGATTCAGCGACCGTGGATCAGGTGCCGGTTCGGTGAGTAACTTCGCTGCGATGGCAAAGATCCCCTCACCCGTAAACGGGGGGCTGCCGGTCGTCAACGCGAACAAGGCCGCACCCAGCGAGTAGATATCGGTGCGGATGTCGATGTCGGATTTGCCGCTGGCTTGTTCCGGACTCATGAACGCCGGGGTGCCGATGGTGTGCCCGGACACCGTCAAACGATCGTCACCTTGTTCGCTGCGCGCCAATCCCAGGTCGGCCAGCTTGGCGGTGCCTTCCCGGGTGATGAAGATGTTGGCGG
>JANPLC010000171.1:0-5088 GCA_031426335.1 Planctomycetota bacterium | reverse complement strand
GCCGACGAAGACGGCATCCGTTGGGCGGCACGCCTTCAGGCGGCGCAGGAGCAGGTGGCCTCGCTGCGTCAGACGCTGCGTCAGCTGGATGCTGGCGGCTTCGCCTCGTTGGCGGTGGCCGCTACGCTGGAGAAGGAGTGGTCAACCTTCAGCGCACTCGCCGAGGCGGACGACCCCGATCTGCTGCGTTGGCACACGCGGCTGGACCAGGCGCGTGCACGTCGCGAGGTGTTGGTCCGCAACCTCAAGGTGCTCGATGGCGACACGCTGATCGATCAGGAACGTTACAGCCTGCTGGTGGCCGACATGGTCAACTACCGCGCCATCGCCGGCAGCGATGATGCGGCGGCGATCCGCTGGCAGTCGCGCCTCATCCGGCTGACCCAGGAACACAACACCATGCGTCAGGTGTTGGCCAGTCTGATGGACAAGGAACAGCTCTCTCAGGAAGAGCAGCAGCTGCTGCGCACGACCGCGGAACGCCTGCGGACGCTGGGCATGCTGCCGGCGGCGGATGCCAAACGCGTCGACGAACGCTTGGCGCGCGATGCGGCCGTGCTGGTGTTGTTGACGGAACGGCTCGCGGTGCTCGATCGCCAGGAGGACCTCGACGACTCGCTGCGACCGTTGCTGGAACAGTTTGAACGACTTGCAGCGCTCGACGATTCCCGGCGGGCGGCTTGGCGGCGCAAGCTCGATGAGGTGGTGGGCCTGCGTCGCCGACTAGCAGCGCTAGATGAACGCCAACCGTTGGCGGCCGAGGTCGGCCGTGACCTGGAACGCCTGACCCAGCTGGTGGGTGCAGCACCGGCGGATGTGCGGCGCTGGAGCGATGCCGTCGCCGCGGTGATGGCGCATAAACAGGCGTTGGCGACGCTCGATGTCGTCGGTCCGGTGGATGAGGGAGCGTCCGATCGTCTGGAGCGTTTGCGCAAGCTGGTCGGCGATACCGATGTCGACGTCCAACGCTGGCAGGCGCGCCTCGATCGGGTGACCATCCTGCGCGGACGTCTGGTGGCGATTGACCAGTCCTTTGTCCTGCCGGCGACTGCCAGCGATGATCTGCGCGGTCTGCGCGCGCTGGTGGGCGACAGTGATCCGCAAGTGCAGCGCGCGGCGGAACGGGTGCGCATTCTGGAAGGGCCCGGTCGCCCGGCCTGGGCGTCGGCCTATGGGCGCGATGAATTCGGGCTCTATGCCGATCTGACGGTGTGGCAGCACACGCAGCGTTTCCGCTACATCCCGGCGGGTTCCTTCACGCTCGGTAGCCCGCAGGAGGAATCCGGTCGCGAAAGTGATGAAGCTCCCGTCACGGTACGTCTGTCGCGTTCATTGTGGCTGGCGGAGACGGAATGTGTTCAGGGTTTCTGGGCGCAGATCACCCTCACCAATCCATCATTTCGCGTCCAGGCAGGACATCCGGTGGAGCGGGTGTCGTGGCATGAGGTGCAGCGCATGATCGCGTTGTTGGCGCAACGGGTGCCCAAGGGACTGCCGTGTCGCCTGCCGACCGAGGCCGAGTGGGAGTATGCCGCGCGCGCCGGCGCCAGCGGTCGGCTGCCCGGACAAGACGCGGGCAGCGACGACCTGGATCGCATGGCGGTGCATGCGGGAAATGCCGGTGGCGCCACGCGCGCGGTGCGTGGTCGTCAGCCCAACCGTCTCGGTCTCTATGATCTGCTCGGCAATGTGTGGGAGTGGTGTCAGGACACCTATGCGCCGTATCCTTTGGTGCCGGCGATTGATCCTTTGGCCAATCAGGGCAACAAACGCGTGCTGCGTGGTGGCTCCTGGGGTGATGCCTCGCCGTTGCTGCGGGTAGCCGATCGGCACGCGCTCGCGCCAGACGTGGGGTCGGCGTACGTGGGCGTGCGGCTGGCTATCGATGTGGAATGGCCGAAATGAACGCCGCCGTCCGGAGGTCCGGAGGTCCGGAAGTCCGGAAGTCTCGTGGGATGGCGTCCGTTTTCATGACGGTGGCGTCATGGATCACCAGCTTCGTCGAGCGGAAGGACTTCCGGATTTCCGGACTTCCGGACCTCCGGACGCTGCTGCTGTTTCTCGCCCTCCTTCCCGCCTTTGCCGCCTCACCCAACGAAACGCCGACACTCGGTGTGATCAGCGATATCTCGATCCTGGAAGACAGCGGAGTGCAGGGCGTGCCGCTGAGTGGGATCAGCTACGGTGCCGATGGCTCGGCGCAGACCCTGACTATCACCGCGGTATCGAGCAACATCACCGTGCTGCTCAATCCCACGGTCATCTACACCAGTCCGAACGCGACCGGGACTTTGCTGCTTGCGCCGGTGCCCGACCAGTTCGGCACCGCCACCGTGACGGTCACGGTGCGTGACAACGGTGGAACCGCCGGTGGCTCCATCGATACCGTGGTCCGCACCTTCGTCGTCACGGTGTTGCCGGTGAACGATCCACCGCTGATCACCAGCATTGCTGATTTGACCATCGACGAGGACGATCCGCAGCAGGTCGTGTCGCTGGGTGGCATCACCGTGGGATCGCTGAACGAGAGCGCCCAGAGCATCACCATCACCGCGGTGTCGTCGGATACGACCCTGCTGCCGCACCCGACCATCACCTACACCAGTCCTGGATCGACAGGCACCTTATCGTTCACGCCGGTGCCTCATCGCAGCGGTAGCGCAACCATCCTGGTGACCGTCAGCGATAATGGCGGTACCAGCAACGGTGGTCTCGCCAGCACCTTCCTCAGTTTCCAAGTCACGGTCGCGGCGATTCCGCACGTGCCGGTGGTGGTGAGCAACAGCGTTTTGTCGTTGCCCATCGGCACCAGTGCGGTGATCGCGCGCGCCCGTCTGGAGGTCGCCGACTACGGTCCTGCCGCGCAGTTGACCTACCGCGTGGTGAGCGCGACGACGGTGGGCGACTTGCGCCTGAACGGTGCGACCCTGGTGGTGAACAACACCTTCACCCAGGCGGACATCAACGCTGGCCTGCTGATCTACCGCCATACCGGCAGCATGGCGGAGAGCGACGGCTTCACCTTCACCGTCACCAATGCGGAAAACAACAGCCTGCCGAGTACACCGTTTGCCATCACCATCAGCGGTGTCGCCGGCGGCAGCACGCCGGTGGTCACGTTGCCGGGTGGCTCAGCGACGTGGATCCAGGGCGGTGGCCCGGTGCTGCTCGACAGCGGCGCGACGGTGGCGGATGCCAGCGGCACGCTGGTTGGTGGCACGTTGACGGTGTCGCTGATCGCCAACAGCGAGACCGGCGATGTCTTGTCGATCCGCAACGTCGGCAGTGGTACCGGACAGCTCGGTGTTTCTGGCAGCGTGGTGACCTACGAAGGCTCGACCATCGGAACCGTCAGCGGCGGCAGTCCGTTATCGGTGGCGTTGGCGGGAACCGCGACTCCGACCGCGGTGCAGGCCCTGGTGCGCAACCTGCGTTTCACCAACAACGCCGCGGCACCATCGGCAGCGACACGCACGGTGCAGGTGGTGTTGGTCAACGGCACTGGCGGCGCCAGTGCCCCGGTGACGTGCGAGGTGGTGATGCAACCGGTCAACCAGGCGCCCCTGGTCGCCCTGCCCAAGGTGACCATCGCTTATCTGGAGGCGAGCGGCCCGGTGGTGCTCGACGACACCGCTACGGTCAGCGATGCGGATTCCTCGACCTTGTCCGCTGGCACGTTGGTGGCGACCTGGACCGCCAACGCCACGGCGGATGACCACCTGCTCATCCGCGATCAGGGCACCGGCGCGAATCAGATCTCGGTGATCGGCGCCGCGTTGTGGTGGAACGGCAGTCAGATCGCCAGCGTCGCGGGTGGTAGCGCGGGCAGCACGTTGACCGTGACCTTCACCGCTGCAGCGACGCCAGCAGCGGCGCAGGCGGTCCTGCGCAATCTCAGTTTCGACAATCAAGCAGCGACCCCGTCGCTCGACCTGCGGCAGCTGGCGGTGACGGTCAGTGATGGAGAGGGTGGGACCTCGGCGGCGGCTCCTCTGACGGTAGTGGTGCAGTCGAGTAACAATCCGCCGGTCCTGACGCTGCCCTCACCGACCTCGACCTGGTTGCAGGGGGCGGGGGAGCAAGTGATCGATGCGCTGGCCACGGTCACCGATGTCGACAGCGCGGTTTTTGACACCGGTCTGTTGGTCGCGGAGTTCACCGCCGGTGGCACGGCTGATGATCAGTTGACCATCCAACACGAAGGATCCGGAGCCGGACAGATCGCGGTGGTTGGCAACGAGGCCCGTTACGGCGGAGTCACCATCGGTCTGATCACCGGTCCAGGCACCATCAGTAGCGGCCTGGTGGTGCGTCTCGACGCCGATGCGTCGCTGGCGGCGACGCAGGCGTTGTTGCGTCGCCTGTCGTTCCGCAACGTGGCGACGCCACCGGTGGAAGGCCCTCGCTCGCTGCGGGTGTACCTGACCGACGGTAGCGGCGGCACCAGTCTGCCAGTGACCACCACGGTGACGGTGCAGACGGTCAATACCGCACCGCTGGTCGCGCTGCCGACCGGTAGCGCGGCTTGGAGCGAACATGATCCGGCGTCGTTGCTCGATGCGACCGCAACCGTGAGCGATGATTCGGCCTCGCTGAATGGAGGCTCATTGCTGGTCACGCTCAGCGACGGCGTCGTGGGTGATCGGGTCAGCCTGCGCACCACCGGTGTCGGCGCGGGCCAGGTGTCGCTCACGGGCAGTAGCGTACTGGTCAGCGGTGTGGCCGTAGGAACCGTGGCGGGTGGTTCCGACAACACGCCGCTCAACGTGACGTTCACGGCGCAGGGGACGCCAGCGGCGGCGCAAGCGATCCTGCGTGCCGTCCAGTTCAGTCATGTCGGACAGTTCACCGCCGTAGAAACGCGTGCCGTGGTGGTGACGGTCGCTGATGCCTTGGCCACCAGCGTGCCGGCAACCACCACCATCACCCTGACCCCAGTCGATGATCCCCCGACCACCGCGGCGAGCACGCTGCTGACCGTGGTCGACGTGCCGGTACGCGCGACCTTGCCAGGTGTTGATCCGGAAGACGGCGCGTTGACCTGGCAGATCCTCAGCTCGCCGTCGAGCGGCACGCTGACGCTCGACG
>JANPLC010000170.1:0-21346 GCA_031426335.1 Planctomycetota bacterium | reverse complement strand
TCGCCGACCGTCAGGGCAACGGTGAATGCGCCATCGGCCGCAGTTGTCACCAGACGTTTTTCACCGGCGGCATTCACTACCCACAACGGTTGCGCGCTCACCGCGAGGAAACGTCCGGTTACCGTGAAGGTATTGTTGGCTCCCGGCTGGACGGCATCGATCACTACTTGTGCCGGAAGCTGCGGCGCGGGCTCAGCGGGCAAGACGATGGCCGCATCGACCGGCGCCGGCACCCCGCGCAACGTGGCGATACGTGCGAGCAGATAATCGGCCTTGGCGCTCGGTTCCTGCGCCAGGCTCAGGCGCAGTTCAATCTCAGCTTCATCCAGACGGTTCTGCTCGATCAGCACCGCGCCCAGTTCACGATGCAAGAAACACTGCACGAAATGCATGCCGTAGGTGCGCGCGCGCCGGTTGTCGGTCAGGCGCAGTGCCAGGGCTTCGCGGAAATCCGCCTCGGCTTCGGCCCAGAAACCACCGAGCGACCAACTCACGCCACGTTCGTAGTACTGCCACCAGCGTCCACGAAACGGCGCGGTGGTGGTGCCGAAGGTCTGGCCATCAACGATCTTCGGTTCTGGCCCACGGGCACTGCCGCAGCCGCCGAGCAGCAGGCACACTAACGGCAGACCCAGCGCGAGACCAACGAGCGGACGATTCATGGCGCGATCCTGATGACGAGGGCGGGCAAAGTCTGGGGCGGGGTACCGGCCACGGTGACGGTGGCGGACGTTGTGCTCACGCTCTCGACCGTGGCGACGGCGACCGGCGGCCCGGGTGCCGCGACATCACCGGACAACACTTTGAAACGATCGCCGATGTTCAGTCCGTGTTGACGACCAAGGTTGATGGACCAAGTGTTGTCGACTTCCCGGCCTAGGCGGCCCTTTGCTGGCAGCATCCCAAGAGCGGCGCTCACCAATGTCATCGCGGTTTCGCCACCGGCAGCAGGAGCGACCACCTGACTGCCGACCAGTTCGCCGGTTTCAATCAGCACCGCCCGCAGGGCAAGTTTTTCATCAGCGCGCCGAATCAGGAGCGCGACGTGGCCACCGACGAGTTTGCCGGCGCGCACCGCACTGGCGACATCGACCTGACCGTTTTGCGCCAGCGTCACTTCCTTGAGTACAGCTTGGTCGAGCACCGCGCGCTCCACCAGTTGCACCTTGGCGTTGATCAGCGCGCTTTCGATTGTCGACGCATCGATTGATTGGGGATCACTCGACAACACGAACACCGCGCGGGTTGGGGTCTGCCACGGATCGGGCACCACGACCGGGACCGGCTTGGTGGCCGCAGGGGGCTCGGTCGTCGCTGCGGTGTCGGTCGCTGCACTGGCCAGGGGAACCGTCGCAGGCACGCTGGTTGCCTCAGCGGTGCTGTTCGTCGCGGCGCCGGATTTTTCGATTGTGGGCGATGGGTTGGCATTGCGCATGGACAACAGGCCAAAAATCAGACCGACCAGCGTTACGACCGCGATGACCAACCATACGGGTTTGGACCGGCTGACAGCCGTTGCGGTCACCACGGAAAGCGCACTCATCACCGCTCGCAACTCTGCTGCCGCGGAGTCGCCATCGCCCGGTCGTTTGCCCGGATCCTTGTCCAGCAGGCGCGTCACCAGCGTGACCACCTCGATCGGCACGTCACTGGCGAGTGTGTGTACATCAGGCACCGGCTGGTTGGCGTGCGCCAGCAACATCGCATTGCTGGTTTCCGCCTGGAACGGCAAGCGCCCACAGAGCAGATGGAACAGCGTCACACCCAACGCGTAGACATCCGCGGGCGGTCCGGCGCGACGGGTATCGATCGCTTGCTCCGGCGCCATGTAGGCAGGGGTGCCCATGATGACGCCAGTCTGGGTCAACTCGACATCGCCACTCTGTTGTCGTTTGGCCATACCCAGGTCGGCGATCTTCAATTTGCCGTCGCCGGTCAGCAGAAAATTTGCCGGTTTCACATCGCGGTGAACGATGCCGGCGCGGTGTGCCGCGCCGAGGCCTTCGGCCGCTTGAATCGTGAGTTCGACCGCACGCTGCCAGGGCAATCGGCCTTCGCGTTTGATCAATTGCGAGACGTCGCCACCAGTGACCAGTTCCATCACCAGGAACAAACGACCCTGTTCGACGCCGGCATTCATCACCTGGATCACGTGCGGGTGCGAAATGCGCGCTGCGGCACGGACTTCCTGCAGGAAACGATCCGCGTCGTTGCCAGCGCGCTCCATCATCAGTTTTACCGCCACGTCGATATCCATCGTACGGTGGCGACCGAGGTAGACCTCGCCCATTGCCCCCTTGCCGAGCTGGCGC
Source organism: Planctomycetota bacterium (assembly GCA_031426335.1). Classification (GTDB taxonomy): domain Bacteria; phylum Planctomycetota; class UBA11346; order UBA11346; family UBA11346; genus BOG-1363. The sequence goes on along the minus strand of JANPLC010000170.1, from coordinate 19,034 downwards.
ACCAGTCGCACGCCGCCGATCTCTCTCGGAGTGCCCGCGGGTAAATCCGCCAGGGGCGCAGAGCCGGCAATGACGGTGGGCGCGGTTCCGGGTGCTGAGGACGGATTCAGTTCGGCGATCTGAGTCGCTGCGGCAGATCCCTGTCCGGCGATTTGGGTCGCGGCGGTTGCTGCCGTCGTTACTGGAGCGACGGTGTCACCCGCTGGGCGCGTCGCTCTCGTCGGTGCGCCGGAATCCTCGGTTAGCAACGGATGTTGATCGTTCACGCGTGCCCTCCGCGAAACAAGGAACCGGACGACGCGGGACGCTAGTGCGGCGTCAGCACCCCACCATCTGATTTTCCTGCGGAGCGTCGATTCAAACCGTACAGTCGTTGCACCGCGGACCGCGTCTCGCAGTGGTCAGGCAGTCGCGTGTTGTGGCATCACTGTGCTGGCGATCAGAGCCACGATGCCTGAGACACTCACGGCCAGTGCGAAGCTCACGAGCATGGCGTTGGTATCTGCCGGCAGAAACAACCACGGACGCACATCGACGAACGGGGTGAAGAAATCCGGGTGGGTGAAAGTCGGAATGCCAATGATCGCGCCAGCACCGACGGCGGTGAACAACCCTGGGAGCGACAAGCGCATGCCGAGCAAGCCAAGGAACACTGGCACCACCGCGGTGGCGCACAGCAGGTCGGCGATCAGGAACACGTAGGTCACGCTCGGTTGAAACGCGGCGACCGGGATAGCGAAGGCTGCCACGGCGATGGTCGCCCAACGACCAATTTTTAGTCGGCGCTGCGGATCGCTCATGGGACGTTGGCCGGTGAGATCGTTGGCGATCACGGCGGCCATGCCGTTGGCGAGCGAGCCGAGCGTGCTCATCACCAGCACCAGCGCGAGCGCGAGCACCACTAATGCAACCCATGACGGTGTGCGTCCGGCGATGACGGAGAACAAGGCGGTGGAGGCGCCTTCCACCGGTAGGCCAAGGCCCATGTACCACAGACCAAACCAACCGGCGATCAGGATCACTGGGAAAATGCCAAGCGCGGCGAGCAGGAAACCATTGCGCACGGTGGTGGCATCACGACTGGCGTGGACGCGTTGCCACACGCTCTGATCGAAGAGATTCGCTGCGAGGATGGCGACGATAAGGTAGACGCCGGATTCAACACCGGCGCGTGAGGTCAGATTCATCAGCGGTCCATCGGCGAGCGGACGTTGCAAGGCGTCCCAACCACCAACCGCAGCGATGGTGCCGAGCGCTGCCAATATCAGCAGCGGCAGGATGAACCAGAACTGCACGCCGTCGGTAAATACCGTGGTGCGCAGGCCACCCCAGGCGGCGTAGCTGAGTGTCGCCAATGCGACCAACGTCGCTGTCAGCCACGGAGACACGCCAGCAACCACCTGGAACGCACCAGCGATCGCGGTGAGCTCGGCGGCGAGGTAGATCGCCATGTAGACCAGTGCGAGCACGCTGACCATGCCCTGTGCTTGCACGCCCCAACGCGCACGCGCCATCAAACCGACGGAGGGGGCCTGCGGGTACTTTGCGCGCAGTGCGGGGCCAAGGAACGCGAACGTCAGCGGCACCGCCGCCATGCCGAGCGCGTAGCCGATCAGCGTCGCGATGCCGGTATAGGCCGTCATTTCACCCGGTGAAAACAATACCCAGGTGCCCGCGAGCAAGGCCACCAGACTGGTGGCCGTCAGCAACGTGCCGGTCGAACCGCTGGCGACGTGGAAGTCATCGGCATCGGTCGCGCGTCGGCGCGCATGCCACGCACCGAGCGCAGCGAATCCGCCGCACACGATCACAGCGATGACGACTGCAGAAATAGTCAGCGTATCCAAGGAAGGCCTCCGGCCGGATGCGGACGGAGGGACGCGATGGACATCGCGCAGCACCATCCCTCCGCCGGCATGATCCGGATCAGGTAGATGGGGTCGCACGGTACGCCGTGCCTCTCAGGCCTTTTAATCAGAGTTGGTTTCGTAACACATCCCTACTGCGCCCGGCCCTCGTCGGCTGCGGCAGCGTCAGATGATCGATTTGGTGCTCAACATGGCCTACGGCCATGCCTCCGCTCCAAACCGACCATCTTCCTTGCCTCGCTCAACGATGGCTCGGGCTCGCTACGGGATGTGTTACGAAACCAACTCTAAGGCTCCCCCTGGTGCGGCGGGCGTCGTAGTCGCTGCTCTGCCCATCGCAACCAGCGATGCCTGCACTGCGCATTGCCACGTCCAAACCCCGACCATCCTCCGCGCGCCATGCGTGTCCTGCGAACTCCACCGATCGTCCTCACCATCGCCGGCTCTGATCCCTCGGGCGGCGCTGGCCTGCAAGCTGACCTCAAGACCTTCCATCGTTTCGGCGTGTTCGGCACCAGCGTGGTGACGCTGATCACCGCACAGAACACCCGCGGCGTCACGCGCGTCGACCTGTTGGACCTGGATGTGGTGAGTGCGCAGATGGACGCGGTCTTCAGCGACGTCCCGCCGTCAGCGGTGAAAACCGGCGCCATCGGTTCCGCGCCAGTGATCGAGCGCGTGGCGGCGTACCTTGCTCAGCGGCTCAATGGCGCGCAGCTGGTGGTCGATCCGGTAATGATCTCCAAACATGGTCATCACTTGTTGCCCGCGGACGCCGTCGACGCGTTGGTAAAACATCTACTGCCGCTGGCCACGGTGGTGACGCCGAACTGGCATGAAGCGGCGGCGCTCAGCGGAATAGCGGTGACCGATATGGTGTCAGCGCGTGATGCCGCACGCAGACTGCTGAAAAGCGGGGTACGAGCGGTGCTGATCACCGGCGGTGCGGGCGACAGTCCGCTGGCGGCGGATCTGTTGGTCACCGCCGATCACGAAGAAGAGCTTCCCGCGCTGCGCTTGGCCACTCGCTCAACGCATGGCACCGGTTGTACGTTCGCTGCTGCCGTGACGGCGCACCTCGCGTTAGGCTTCAATGTCGGTGAAGCCACGCGTCGCGCCAAGGCATTCGTCCACCACGCCATCGACACCGCCCCGGACATCGGCGGCGGCATAGGGCCAGTTAATCACTGGGCGTAAGGCCTCTCCCAGGAGCGCGGGCCAGCGCGGGCCTGGCCGCGCTCCCAGGGAATCACGAACGGGATCGCCGGACTTCTTACGTCTCAAAACAACGAACGCCGGGCGATTGCCCGACGTTCGTACGCATTCATCAGGTGAGCGCGTAGTTTATTTCTTGCCGTAACCCTTGGCGGCGGTGCCGTCAGCGTTGAGCTTACCAGTGCTCCACAACACGGCGCGGGCGATCATGTCGAGGTAGCGCGCATCGGCGACGGTGTCGTTGTTGTGGCCGATCGAGGTGCTGAAGACCTTGGCCTTCTTCGGGCCGATCTCGTTGGTCCAGGCGACGATGTTCTCGACGACCTTGTCGCCGACCTTCTGCTTGCCCTTGGCCAGCACGTGGCCGCCGTGGACGGCGACGTTGTTGTAGAGCTCTTCCTTGATGGTGGTCCAGCCGGCGAGGCCCTTGGTGATCGGGTGCTCGGCGTCGGTGAAGCCGATCTCGATCGGCTCCTGCGGGCCGTGGCCGGTGGACTGGAGGCCGAGGAAGAGGAACCACTTGGCATTGTCGGCGCCAGGGGTGACCGGCTTGCCGATGTCGCCGAAGCGGTAGCTGTGCATGGCGCAGTGCAGGTTGATCGCGGGCAGACCGTCGACCAGGTGTGGCTTGAGCACGGCGTCGATCACCGCGGGATCCTTGATGTCGGCGGCGCACTCGTTGTGGATCACGATGTCGAAGCCCTTCGCGTATTCCGGATTGCCGTGGTGCGAAAAGGGCGGCTTGGTGCTCTTGTCATCGGTGTGGATCTGCTCGACCACGATGTTGATGCGCGCTTCCAGGCCCGACTTTAGGATGTCTTTCTGTGCCTTGTAATCGTGGCAGCAGCCGCCGGTGATCAGCAGGGCCTTGAGCGGAGCGTCGGCGGCGATGAGGCCGCTGTTGAGCGCAACAGAGGCAAGGATGAGGGCGGCGAAGTGTCTGAGCATTGGGGGGTCCTGGGTGGCTGTGGCTGTGGGTGAAGTGTGCAGAGGAAGGGTGCGGAGGTATACGCCGCAGAAGAAGGTCCGCTGTCTTGGCGCGGTTTCACCATCGTACCTGACCTGGGGACGGTGGGTCGTGTCATCCTCACGTCAGGTACCGTGACGGCGTTTCAAGAATGCTGTGCAACGCATGACCTTACCGGTACGTACAGCCACATCCCAGGAGTCCGCCATGACCCATCCGTCCCCCGTTTACGTGCCCACCCGGTGGCTGCAGCGTGGATTGGCGCTCCTAGTCGCCCTGGCGATCGCTCTGCCGGGCGCCGCGGCCGAGAAGAAACCGAAAAAAGAGAAGAGCACGGTCGCCGACCCCGGCATCGAGGGTGACGGCGATTTCATCCTTGGACCCGATTACCAGAAGGCGCCAGAGATGAACCGGCGCGACAACGTGCCCAAGGGCGACATCCACCAGTTCACCATGCAGTCGACCGACAGTAAGATCTACCCAGGCATCAAAGGGCCCTACTCGCGCAAAGTCTGGGTCTACGTGCCCAAACAGTATGTCGCCGGCACACCCGCGCCGTTCATCGTCGTGCAAGATGGCCATGACTACGTTGGCCGCATGTCGACCGCACTCGACAATCTCATCTTCGACAAAAAAGTTCCAACGCAGATCGCCATCCTGCTCGACTCAGGCGGTGGCGATAGCAAAGGCAGCCAACGTGGGCTGGAATACGACAACCTCACCGACGCCTACACCGCCTTCATCGAGACCGAAGTGCTGCCACGCGTGGCCAAGGATTACAAACTCACCTTCACCACGGATCCCGAAGGTCGCGCGAGCATGGGCGGCAGTTCCGGCGGTGCGTGCGCGTTCACCATGGGCTGGTTCAAGCCGGACCTCTACCGTCGCATCCTGACCTACTCCGGCACCTTCGTCGCGCAGGAATCACCGGACAATCCCAAGTCGCCGCATGGCGCGTGGGAGTACCACTTGAACTTCATTCCCAAGTCGGAGCCGAAACCGCTGCGCGTGTGGTTGCAGGTCGGCGAGTTCGACAACGGCCACAACAGCGGCGACAAGGCCTACCACAATTGGGTGCTGGCGAATCAGCGCATGGCCGCCGTGATGAAGGCGAAAGGTTACCACTACCACTTCGACTTCTGCAAAGGCGCTGGTCACGTCGACGGCAAGGTGCTCGACCAAACGCTACCCGGGGCGCTCGAATGGCTGTGGCGGGGTTACCCGATCAAGTGAAGCGAGAACCCGCAGACGGCTGGCAGTTGTGACTGGGAGCAGCATCACAGGATGCCAATGCATGGAACGTTACGCATCTGCGCTGGTGATGGCCGGTTCTGTGTTAGCGATCAGCGCGTCTGCATTTGCGGAAGACTTAGAACCACGGCGCTGGTCGCACACTCCGATCGGTCTGCACACGCTCAGCGTGGGATATGTCTACAGCGAGGCCGACATTCTCTTCGATCCGGCGCTGAAGCTGGAAGACGTGGAAATGTCGATGCACGCCGGGGCGGTGAAGTACTTGCAGGCTTTTGAACTGTTGGGCAAGACAGCGCGCGTCGAGCTGACCCAGGGATATGCAGTGGCGCGTTGGACCGGTCGGGTCGACGGCGTTCAAGGTTCCGTCGACCGCGATGGTTTGACGGATTCCCAAGTACGTTTCGCGGTCAATTTGGTCGGTGCGCCGCCGTTAGCGGGTGAGGCCTATCAAGAGTACCGCGCACAACCCGGACTGGAGACCACCGTCGGCGCGGCGCTGATCGTCCATCTGCCGACGGGCGACTATGTGTCGGACGCGCTGCTCAATATCGGCACCAATCGTTTCACGTTCCGTCCGCAACTGGGTGTGCTGCACAATTGGGATAACTGGTCGTTCGAATACACCGGCTCGGTGTGGCTGTTCACTGACAACGACGAGTTCTACAACGGCACCACGCTGGAGCAGGGGCCGCTCTACTCGGCGCAGGGCCACGTGGTCTACATGATCTCGCGTGGTCTCTGGGTCGGCACCAGTGCGGCCTATACCTATGCCACGGAGTCGACCGTCGACGGCACCGCTCTGGATGACGAGCGTGAGCATCTGCTGTGGTCATTGGGCGTGGGATTCCCTCTTACGCCGCATCTGCTGGGCAAATGTGCCTACATCGGTTCGCGGGCGCTCGGTTCCCTTGGCGCGGATTCCGACAGCGTGACGGTGGGCTTGGGTTACCTGTGGTGATGGTCAGCCGCGGAAGCCTCGCGGCCTGATGGCGTACAGGTAGCAGCCTGGGCGTGCCACACCGTGATCTGCCACCGAGTTGGGACGGTAAGGAGACGCTGGAACGGCGCCGTATTGGCCTCACCTTAGGGAATCGCCGGTACGGCGCCAATTCTGGAGAGTCCATCATGCCTAAACCTCTGCGTTTTTCCCTGTTGCTGCTTGTGGTTGTCGGTGCTTTTGCGCTTGGCGGGTGTGAGGAAGAAGAAGATGAACTGACCGATGGAGGCGTCCTAATCATCGACGACGACCGCGCGACGGGGCTACCGATGACTGTCTTCATTGCGCTGGGCACCGAGTCCCCTGGAACGGTCATCATCAACGCTGGTCAGACGCTGATTCTCGACATCGCCCAAGGCACCTACACTGTCACCTTTGATGACGATGGTGTCAGTGGGATCGGCACTGGTAGCACCGATACCAAGAAAACCGGCGTGCAGGTGCAGACCGACAAGATAACCAACATCGAATATAAAGATCAAGGCAATGCGAACGTCGGCGGCCCCGCGCTCCAGGCCAACGGCTGACCTCAGAGCGAACAGCTGATCTCATCGCCTCCGGCAACTGGTTTCCCCAGCCGCCCTTGGCCATACAACCCTGAGCATGGACTTCCCTGAAACCCGCTGGTCGCTCATCGGTCGTCTGGCGGAACAGCCGGACCAAGTAGCCGTCGTGATGGAACTGTACGCCGACCCGGTCGGCCGTTACCTGCGTCATAAGTTCACGGCCGAAAAGGGCGGCGCCCGCCTCGACGACATCGTGCAGGAGGTTCTAGTCTACCTGATGGAGCACCCGGAACTGCTCGCACGCGCCAAGCCCGGTGAGATCGAAGCCGGCCAGGCCAGTCGCTTCCGCTACTTCATCATGACCCTGGCGTTCAACGCCGCGCGCAACGCGCTGCGTCGCCATACCCACGGCCGCGAGATGAACGCCGCCATGGGCGAAGACGGTGAGACCACTGTCGCCGAAGCGCTCGCCATCGCGCGTCAGCCGACCAACGAAGCGGTGCTGGCGATGGACCGCGCGTGGGCCGAGTCGGTGCTTGCCGCGGCGTGGCGCGACATCGCTGCATGGGCCGATGACGGCACGCTCGAAGCCGAGATCCCGCGCATCCTGCGCGAGAACCTCATGGACGGCCGCAACCTGCGCGACATCTGCGCTGACCTCGACATGCCGCTCGCGACGTGTCATCGTCGCTTGGCGCGTGGACGGACCTACTTGCAGAAGGCCATCGCTGATCGCCTGCGTCAGGCGGGTGAGATTAATTTGACGGAAGACGGCTCAGCGGCGTGTGAAGTGTTACTCGGTGCGCTCAGGAGCTGAGTCCGGATTCTGCGGTAGGGATCAACTGAAAGCCTGCGATCTCAACGGATGATCGGCGAGAGCATCCGACTATTCACAATGCCGCGTTACGCGGCACCAATGGCCCCGATTTGGGCGGCACATTGGCAACCGTGACACCGGCCTCGACCAGCGCCTTGACCCCACGATGCATCGGGTGGCCGTTGTTGGCCAAGTGGTATTGCAGTAACTCCGCCCGACCGCAGTCATCGATCAGCGCCTGCGCCTGCGCCAAACGCCCGCTGCGCGCCATACCGACCGCGGCGAGCACCATGACTTCCAGATGATCAGGATTCTCCACGCGCGCAGCTTCGGCCTCGCGCATCAGATTTTCCCAGTCGCCATCCGCGAGCGCGACGTAGGCCAGGATCAGGTGCGGCCACAAGCTGTCGGGCTCAGAGCCGAGTGCGACCAGAGCGTGCCGTTCAGCGGTGCGCCAATCGCCACGGTCGACGCAGTCGCGTCCGGCCATGATACGTGGCCAGAACGCTGCGGTGTCCTCATGCCAGCGTTCCCACGCCGCGCGCACCAGTCGCGGTTCGGCGGCGAAACACGACAACACAAAGTCGGTGGTGTCAGCCTGCGTCAGTACCGCGTCCGTTGCCGGGCCGGAACCGAAGCGCAGGTCGTGGCCTTGTAGAGCGGCGTCCTTCAGCAGCACGCCCACGGCGGTCCAGGCGGCATTCGGGGCGGCCTCGCGGATCAGGGTCGGCAGCGAGGTGCGCAACGGTTCACGCGCATCGCACACCAGCAGCGCGCGTTGCAATTGGGCAACGGTCAGCAGCACGTCGGTGCATAGGCGATCATTTTTCAGCCGCTGCGCCAAGCGCTGTGAATCGCCGGACAGGTCGTAGCCGATCACGCCCAGGGCCTGGGTCAGGTCTTCGATCTCACCCGGCCATGGTCCGGACATGCGGTAACGTCGGTGTAGTAGCCGCAACAAGGAGCGATGACGTTCGAGCAGTTGTTGGGCGGCGAATGAGTCCTCAATCGCACGCAGGCGTCCATTGAGCGAAAGACCCGCCGGCAGATCCGGATGGCTGCGCAGTACGGCATCGACCCGCACGCGGGCTTCGCGAACCGACCGCTCATCGCCCAGGTCGATGGTGCGGTCGAGTTCGGTCAGTTCCTTGGTGATGGTGGTGCGGCTCCGTGCCGCCTGCAGGTGCAGGACGGCGGCGATCACCGCAGCGGCCACCACCAGGCCGACGCCGGTGGCGGCTACGCGCGGAGAACGTCGCAGGTGCATCATCACGCGCACCACCGGGCCGGCGTGTTCCGCCTGCGTCAGGCCGGCACCGAGCCAGCGGCGCAACTCCGCCGCGACCGCCTCGCCATCGTCGTAGCGTTCCGCTGGTGCAAGCGCGAGGCAGCGGCGCGCCACCGCTACCAGACCACGCGGCAGGCCACGTGCATCGAGCGGCGTGAGGTCGAGGGCCTTGCCAGTGGCGCCTTGCAGCCGTGGTCCGCGCAGAGTCAGCAGCGCCATCAACAATCCACCGAGGGCGAACACGTCCATGCGCGGATCGGGCGGCACGGCACCGGATTGTTCCGGCGCCATCCAGGCGGGGGTACCAAGGCGGTAGGTGCCCTGGGTGGTGTTGACATCACCACGGGCGATCAGCAGCGAGGTGGTGGTTTTTACCGGGTTGGTGCCATCGCTGACCATGCCAGCCAGACCCCAGTCGATGACGTGCACGGCGCCGAGCGCGCCGACGATGATGTTCCCAGGTTTCAGATCGCGGTGCACCACGCCTCTGCGATGGGCGTAGGCGGTGGCCTCGGCAATGCGCAGCATCAGTTCGGCGATGCGCGCCAGATCCGGACGTTGCCCGCTGGTCTGCCAACGATCGAGGAGTGTCTCGAGCGAGTCGCCGTCGAGGCGTTTCATGATGAAGGCGGGCTCACCCAGGATCGACACGCCGACGTCATGCACCGGCACGATGCCGGGATGCTCGAGTTGCGCGGTGATCGCGGCTTCGCGTCGGAACGCACGCAGGCGCGTGGCATGGCTGCCGACACTTTCATCGACGCGCCGTGCACGGCAGCGTTTGAGCGCGACCTCGCGGCCAAGCACATGATCGTGCGCCAGTTCCACGACGCCCATGCCGCCGGAGCCCAAACGTCCGGTGATGCGGTAACGCGCGGTGCCACCGGCATCCGGCACGAACGCCGGCGCTGGCGCAGATGATGGCAGATCGATGGCTGCCATCGCTTGCGTCGCGTTGCCGTCGGACAGCAGACGCGCTTGTTCCTCCGGCGACTGCGCGGCGAGCCAGGCGTCGACGGCCTCAAAGCGGTCGAGCGGCAGGCGGCCAGCGCGGTAGGCGGCGAGGTCGTCTGCGCTCGGCGGGCTGGATGGCGAGGACGGGGTGGGCACGGGTGACGAGGGGTTAGGGGGCTAGGGGTTAGGGTCGTGGGATGTGGTGTGCAGCGCAGCAGGGCGGCATGTGAATTCCGACGTCAAGCATTCGGTGGTTCTGGGGAACATAGAGCGCCACGCCTACGACCCTAGCCCCTAGCCCCTAGCCCCTTCGTCTCCAGCCCCTCTGGGCAATCCTCAGCCGTAGACTGTTACCAACGACGGTGAGCGATGACAGCGCCATCGCGCCGGCGGCGATCATCGGATCCAGCAGCCAACCCGTCCATGGATAGAGCGCGCCGGCAGCGAGGGGAATGGCGAGCACGTTGTAGGCAAACGCGCCGACAAGGTTCTGGCGGATGGTGCGTCGCGTCGCGCGGCTCAGCTCGATCAATGCGGGGATGGCACTGACCTTGCCGCTTAACACCACGACATCACCGGCACCAGTGGCGATGGCGTTGGCGGCATCGGCCCCGGCCATCGCTACCCCCACATCGGCGGCAGCGAGTGCCGGTGCATCGTTGATGCCGTCACCGACCATCGCGACACGGGCGCCAGCGGATTGCCAGGATTGCAAACGTGCGAGTTTGTCGGCAGGGAGTTGCGCGGCGTGGATGTCGCTGATGCCGACGGCGCGGGCGACTTTGTTTGCGGGTGCAAGTTGATCACCGGTGATCAGCGCGACTTCAATACCGAGTTCATGTAACGTGGCGATGGTGCTGGCAGCGTCGGGTTTGAGTGCATCAGCGACGGCGATCAGTCCAGCGACCTTGCCAGCGACGGCCACGAACAGGCCGGTGGCGCCGTCGAGGTCGAGGTTGAGTAACGCAGCGTCGGCGTTCAGCGAACGCAGATGACGAGCATTGCCGACCGCGACGTGGCGGCCGTCGACGGTGGCCTCAACGCCCAGGCCGGGGATGGCGCGGAAATTCTCGATGTGAGGTGCCTTCCCCTGGGGGCGTGGGCGGCCCGCCCGCGCGTCGTTGTACGCAGCGCTGATGGAGGGAGTGCTGTGGTTCGCGGGTAGATCTGCCGTCGCCGTTGCATCGGACCTTCCCAGCGCGGGCGGGCCGCCCACGCCCCCAGCTGCCGCCGCGCATACGGCGTTTGCCAAGGGATGTTCGCTGCCTTGCTCGACTGCAGCGGCGAGGGATAGAACTTCGGCTTCGGTGAAACCCGGTTCTGCCAACAGGCGTTCGACCACTGGGCGTCCAACGGTGAGCGTGCCGGTTTTATCGAAGGCTACGCGCGTGATGAGCGCGGCATTTTCCAACGCTGCGCCATCACGGATGAGCAGGCCGTTCTTCGCCGCACGTCCAACCGCCACCATCACGGCAGTCGGCGTCGCCAGTCCAAGCGCACACGGACAGGCGATCACCAACACGCTGGCGGCGGCGAGGATCGCATGCGCGGTCAACTCAGGAGCAAAGAACCACCACGCCGCGTAGGTGATCAGCGCGATCATCACCACCACCGGCACGAAGATCGCCGAGATCCGATCGGCCAGACGCGCGATCGGCGGTTTGGCGCCCTGTGCGGTGCGCACCTGATCCGCGAGACGCGCGAGCGTGGTATCGGCACCAACGCGCGTCGCACGCAGGACCACGCTGCCATCGAGCAGCACCGTGCCACCGATGAGCTGATCGCCGATGACCTTGCTAACTGCCAGCGCTTCGCCGGTCAGCATCGCTTCATCGACGTGGCCGTTGCCCTCGCTGAGCACACCATCGACCGGCACGATTTCGCCAGTTCGCACACGCACGTGGTCGCCGACTTTCAGCGTGGCGGCGAGCACGTTCTCATCGCCGTGGTCAGTCACCTTCACCGCGGTCGGCGGTCGGCGATCGAGCAGTGCCTGCACCGCCGCAGCGGCACCAGCGCGCGCGCCGCCTTCAAGCCAACGACCGGTGAGCACCAGCGCAATGATCGCGGCGGCGGTTTCAAAATGGATCGGTGGCATACCCGGCCACCACGCCGGCCACGCCATCGCGCTGATGCTGAGCACCAGTGCTGCACTCGCGCCCAGCGCGATCAACGTATCCATGCCCAGTTCGCCGCGCGGCAGTCCGCGTGCAGCGATCAGAAACACGTGGCGACCTGGTCCGACGACGATGGCGAGCGTTAGGATCAATTGCGTCCACAACGACCAGCCATGATGCAAGTGCAGCATGCCGAGCACGATCACCGGTGCAGCGAGCGCGAGCGCGACCAGCGCACGTCCACGCTCCGGCCCAGCAAACGCGCGGTGATCATGGTGCGCGTGTTCGTTTTCTTCCTCCGGCGTGAACCCCGCATCGTTCAGCCGTGTCTTGATCGCTGCGATGGTAGTGGCGTCAGCGTCGTAACGCACCGCGGCTTCACGCGTGGCGAGGTTGACGTTGGCCTCACGCACACCGGCGGTGCCACGCAGGATGTTCTCCGCCCGCACCACGCACGAAGCGCAGTGCAAGCCTTCGACCAGCGTCAGGCGGACGTCGGTGTCAGGCATGTCCGCAACCGCCGATATTCCGCTGGGTCGCGCCTTGCTCCCTGGGAGCGCCGGCTGCCAGCCGGCAGAGTGGGACCACAGTGATCCGTCGCCGGTCGGCGGTGCCTGGGAGCACCGACTTTAGTCGGCCGAGGGGGACCACGGTGATGTGCTTTGGTGCATTCATCGAGAAGGCGAAAACCGGATTGCCCCTGGCCGGCTGAAGCTGGCGCTCCCGGGGAGAGCGGACAGCCGGATTGCCCCTGGCCGACTGAAGTCGGCGCTCCCAGGGATTCCCAGGGAGCAAAGCATCGTGCTGAGGACGTGTCATCTTAGGCCTGCGCCGTGCGCGGGCCGGGCGTGAAGCCGGCTTTGATCAGTGCGGCGTCGAGTGCGCTATCGCTGGTCCGGTCATCCGCGGTGATCAAAGCGGCCCGTGCTTCCAACGACACCTGCACCCGTTGCACGCCGGGAACGCCCTGGAGCGCCTTGGTCGCCGCGGCGACGCAGCCGCCGCAGGTCATGCCGGAGATGGGGAGGGTGAAGGTGCGCATGGGTTCAGCTTAGCAGGGTCAGCGCAGAGCGGTTACCGATAACCACTCACCACATAACATTGCCAACTGTAGAAATCGCTGACGGCCGAGAGCTTTTCCGCCAGAATCAAAGGGATGCAGAAGACCTTATCGATCATCATTACTCCCGTGGATTTTTCGACGCTCGGGTCGACAATCCCGGTCGCGATCAAAAAGCCGATGAGGAACCCAGGGAATACTAGGTAAAGAAGTAGGACAACGCCGACTGCGATACCAAGAATGAGCGGCAGGTTCTGCTTTAGTGAGACTACCGCCACGTCTTTCGTGGAAGCCAAATTAGAATCCAGAAGCCGGCCTGAACTTCTCCACCAAACGCGCCGCAAACTCCTCATTCGCCTGTTTCGTCCGCCCCGCGCTGTGCGGGGTGTGCACGACGTTGTGACGACCGAGGAGTGCATCCTTGAGCGGCAACGGCTCCAGATCGAACACATCCGCGGCGAGTGCGAGTTCATCCGCCAGCACGCGCCGACGGATGGCCTTCATGTCGCAGACGTTGGCGCGCGTCACCAGCACGACGAGGCAACCCTTCGGCAGGGCATCGACCAGTTTGGCGGTGATCAGGCCTTCGGTCTGCTGCGTCAGCGGAATGATCGGCGCAAAAAGATCCGCGTCGGCGACCAAGCGATCAAGGTGATGTTCCTGCCGCGCGCCGGCACGGTGGAAACATGGTTCGCTGGCGAACGGATCCCAGGCGGCGACCTCAGCGCCGAGCGCGTGGGCAAACGACGCGAAGCGACTGGCGACGTTGCCGGCGCCGACGATGCGCAGGCGTTTGCCGGCGATGGTGCCGTTGACGAAACGCGCGTCGTCACCGAACTGATGACCACGTCCGCCGGGAACCGGCGGCGTGGCGGGCGAGTAGTCCCACGGTTTGAGATCGCTGATGATGGCGTGGTGGTTCTGCGGGATGCGGCGCAGACCACACAGTGCGAGCGCGAGCGCATACTCCGCGACCGACTGGCCCCAGTACCCTTCGCTGGTGTGGCCGATGACAGTCACGCCGCGATCGGCGAATTTCTTCGCGATGTCGGGTTGACCGTGGGCTTCGCTGAGGGCGATCTCGGTTAGGCCGCTGAAGGCTTTCACACATTCAGCGGTCGTTGGTGTGCCGAGTGCGACCAAGCGCGTTACCGTCGCGGGATCCGGCACGAGTTTGCTCAGCGTGCGGTTGTCACCGGGAGCGGTGCGTAGGAACTCCACCGGACCTTGGGCCTGCCACAGCCGATGCAGGTGGTCGGCCGTCCACGGCCATGACGCTTCGAATCCTGGGTGCACGGTGATGACGCTGCGCATGGGCATGAGCGTGCCCGGCCAGATGCGCCCTGCCAATGGGGAATGGGGCAAAGACCGGGGGGCCACGATACCTGTCAGGTGTCAGCAAGGCACGTCGGGAGCAGGTCCGACCCCCGGGACCGCCGGTTTCCAACCGGCGTAGGCCGCTGGTACACGACACGCCAACGAGCAGCACCAATCGCCGGAGCATGGGTATCTCCCGCCGGTTGCGGGAGCGGTCCAGCCCCCGCGAGAGGCCACTGGTACACGACACGCCAGCGAACAGCACCAGTCGCCGGAGTACGGATATCTCCCGCCGGTTGGAAACCGGCGCTCCCGGGCGCAAGCGTGGGAATCAGATCGCCGCGAAGTCCGGCAGATCGATCCATTCGCCGCCGCGCATGGCCGATTCATGGGCCAGGATGCCGGTGGCCGTCCAGTTGGCCGACATCACCTCATCGATGCCAGGGTCGCGTTTCTCGATCAGCGCCATGACGAACTCGTGGGTCAAATGCGGATGGCTGCCGCCGTGGCCGGAGCCCTGCTTGAACGACAGGTGGCTTTCGGGGCCGTCGTAGACGCTCATGCCGGTGAACGCGCGGATCTCTTTCGGCAACTTGTGCGCGAAGTCGGGGATGTCGACGTGCTCCGGCGACTCACCGGTAAACAGCACCGGTTTGGTGGTGTGTTCGAGCTGCGCCCATTCGAACGAACGCGTGCTGCCGTAGACATCGAAGCTCTCGACGTACTGGCGCGCGGTCTCAAACAACGAACGCGTCATTTCGCAGCCGATGTCAGAGTCGGCGAGTTGGATGTGCGCCGACTCGACGGCGAAGGGCGAACCGTACTTCAGCGCGAGCTTGTCAGCGATGCGACCGGAGCCGATGCACTGCACGCGTTTCGCCAGCTTGCCGGCGAGGCCGAGCATCGGGCCGACGCAGTGCGTGGCGTAATGCATCGGCGGCAGGCCTTCCCAGTAGCCGGGCCAACCGGCCATTTCCTGCTGGTGCGCGGCGCGCAGAAACTGGATGCGGCCGAGTTTGCCGCTGTCGAGCAGCTCCTTCACGTAGAAGAACTCGCGCGTGTAGTAGGTGGTCTCCATCATCATGTAGCGCTTCTTGGCCTTGCGCGCCGCGCGCACGATCGCTTTGCAGCCTTCAATGCTGGTGGCCATCGGCACGGTGCAGGCGACGTGTTTGCCGGCTTCGAGCGCCTGGATGCTCTGCTCGGCGTGCAGCGGGATCGGGGTGTTGATGTGCACCGCGTCGATCTCGGCTTTCTTCAGCATGTCCTCGTAGCTGGTGAAGCGCATCTTCTCGGGGATGCCGAAACGATCGCCGCAGAGCTTGAGCACTTTGGGATCACGCTGACAGATGCCGCCGACCTTGGCGTTGGGATGCTTCTGATAGATCGGGATGAACTCGGAGCCGAAGCCCAGGCCGACGAGGCCGACGCTGATCTGTTTGCTGGATGAGGTAGCCTTGGCCATGACGCGCTCCGCCGGGGTGATGGCCGGAATGATGGGTGCCACTCGTCGGGCGCGCAATCCGGCAGGCTTGCCCGAAACAACCGTGGCGTTGCCGGATCCCGGCGGGTCACCGTGTTTTGGCTCGGTAACCGCAGAGACGCAGAGGTAAGAGGAGGGCCGCAGAGTAGAAAGGGAGGCTTGGACAGGCTGCGCAGCGCAAAAGCGATCTGATGAGATATCGATCAGCTGGCTCCCAGCTAGGCAGGGTCGCCTCTGCGGCCCTCCTCTTACCTCTGCGTCTCTGCGGTTCGATCCGTAGCTGTCGTCATTTCGCGGTTGGCAGCGTCACGTTTAGCACGCGCGCGCCGGTGCCGTCGTGGTTCAGGACCACGATGCGGT
The DNA here is from genome assembly GCA_031426335.1 of Planctomycetota bacterium. GTDB lineage: Bacteria > Planctomycetota > UBA11346 > UBA11346 > UBA11346 > BOG-1363. The sequence goes on along the minus strand of JANPLC010000170.1, from coordinate 2,831 downwards.
GGCGGTTGGTGTCGGCGACGTAGAGCAGTTTGCCATCCGAGCTCAAGCCGCTTGGTTCGAAGAAGCCAGGCTCCAGGCCGGTGACTTTCAGCGTCGCCACGTCGCCGGTCAGTGGATCGACGGTGCGCAGCACGTGATTGTAGGTGTCGGCGACGACGACCAGCGGCCCTTTCGGGCCGGTGATCAACTCGACACACAGCGGATGTTGGAACAAGGCATCCTTGCCGTTGGCGTCTTTGAGACCGAAGCCGAAAAGGTCTTCGCTGCCGGCGATGGAATCGACTACGCCCATGGGATCGACGGCGACGGAGCGGATGGTGCTGTCCTCGGAATCGGCGATGAAAATCTTTTCGCCGTTGCTCGCCAGGCCGCTCGGTTGCGAGAAGGTCGACTCCAGCAACGGTCCGTCGAGGCAGCTTTCCACCCCGGTGCCAGCATGTTGGTGGATGGTGTCGGTGGCCAGGTCGTAGCGCCAAATCTGATGATGACCGGCCATGGCGATGATCAGCACCTTGCCGACGCGTTCGACGTCCCACGGACTGTTGAGCGCGGCGCCTTTGGCCACGCCGCTGTATTTGCGATCACGCCCTTGTTCACCGGTGCCCGACAACGTGCGCACGGTGTTGGCTTTCAGATCGACGGCGCGCAGCGCGTGGTTCAGGCGATCGCAGACATAGAGCGTCTGACCGTCTTCTGATAACGTCATGCCTTGCGGTTCATTGAAAGTCGCCACTGCGAGCGCGCCATCGTCGAAGCCAGCTTTGCCGCTGCCGATGATGCGCGTCACTGCGCCATCCGGTGTGGTTTCCAGGATGCGATTGTGCGCGGTGTCGGCGATGAACAGGCGTTTGCCGACGGGATCCGCCAAGACCTTGCCTGGGAATGACAGCGGTCCGTCGGCGACGTGTTTCTCTGGCGCGAAGACCAGCGGCTTGGCGGCCAACGTTCCCTCCGCGCGACCTTTCTCCAACACCTTGGCGATCGCCTGGTCGAGGATCTTGCGATGGCCTTCGCCAGAGATCGATCCCACCGGTTGGCCAGCACTGTCGATCAGCACCAGCGTCGGCCACGAGCGCGCGCCGAAACGCTGCCAGATGGCGAAGTCGTTGTCGACCGCCACCGGATGCTCGATGCCGTAGCGCTTCACCGCGGTGCGGATGTTCTCGGTGTTCTTCTCCTGGTCGAACTTGCCCGAGTGCACGCCGATGACCACGAACGGCTGGTCTTTGTATTTCTCTTCGAGGAACTTGAGGTCAGGGATGACGTGGATGCAGTTGATGCAGCAGTAGGTCCAGAAGTCGACCAGCACCACGTGGCCCTTGAGTTTTTCCAACGTGATCGGTTCGGCGGTGTTGATCCAGCCCTTGGAACCGGCGAAGATATCGCCCGCGCGTAGTGGCTCGGCTGGTTCGGCTTCCGGTTTGGTATCGGCTTCGCCGGCGTGCAGTCCTGTCAGTGGTTGGATGAGCAGGCAGACAGCGGCGAGAATGGCGAGGGGGCGCAGCAGGGTGGACATGGCGGGAGCGTGCCTCCACTTGGAGATACGGCCAGCCCACGCCGGTGTTTGCTGCCACGCGGCAGTTGAGTCACCCGATCAGGTGGTCATTTCGGCGGTTCGTCCCCACCCACACGTCGCATGCCGTCGTACACCGGCAGGTGCGGGAGGAGCCGCGTGGTGGCATCAACGCCCGCGTGCGACCAGTCATTGGCAGAATCCCAGGTCGGCGCGGACAGTTGCAGCGTAATGGTGCGACGGCCGTCCTGTTGGTTGCCTGGGAAGAGACGCTCGCCGTGCAGACGGACCTCAACGTAAGCCTGGCGTCCGCTGAGGGCGGTGACCGGGCCGACGGTGGCCTTGGGGTTGCCGCTCACGCTCGCTTTCACCTGCGCAGTGGTCACCTCGCCGTCGAGCGTGAACACGTAGCGGAAGGCGAGCTGATCGCACACGCGCGTCGGCCAGCGACTGCGATTGTGCAGCGTCGCTTCGAGGTCGACTCCCGTCGCGGATACTTTCGTCGCGCGGGCGGTAACGAAGAACTCACGATCAGTAGATTTCAGATCGGTGGAGTCATTGCGCGGATCCGCTGGTGGGAACTGCTTGTCCGGCAAGGCCTGCCCGGTGCTGAGACCGTTGGCGCACAACCACGCCAGACTGGCCATGAAACCGGCGTTGTAGTCGAGGGCGACCTCATTGAACTGTGAGTCCATCACGTCCTGCACTGGCTGATCCTTGGCGTCCCACTGGTAGGTGTCCTTGAACACCGGCGTACTGCGGTTGGGGAAGGCGTACCAGAACCCGTGGTCTTTGCCGTCTGGCGCGAGTTTCCACGGACGGCGATCCTTGCCGCACAGGAACACATCGTTGTGGTCCGGGCCGGCGACCAGCGCGCCATACAACACATGGCGATTGGCGCCGCGGTCGTCGGCTTTTCCTGGGATCACGTGGTCGAAACCGGCCCACGCACCGAAGGCACCACGGTGATGCACGTCATTGAACGGTTGGTGACCGAAGCCGACCAGGTAACTGCGACCGTAGGGATTTGCGCCGAGGGCGTAGTCGACTTGGTGGCGGGCCTCGCGTTCGAACAGCGGTTTCATCTGCGCCAGCGTCAGATCACCGCGCCAATGAGGATTGCCGGGCAGCGCCGGACTCTGCTCGACGAAGCGGCTGTAGTGCAACGCGATGGTCGCAGCGTTGTTGGCGTGGCGCAGGCTGCCGTATTCGTGGGCAGACCATTCGCGCAGGCGTAGTCCGCCAGCGGTCTGCTTGTACTGGGTGAAGCGCACGCAGTAGTGCTGCAATTCACCGTGAAAGCGCGGGTCTTGCGGCA
>JANPLC010000169.1:0-57203 GCA_031426335.1 Planctomycetota bacterium | reverse complement strand
CTCGGCGCCGACGCCCATCGCGGTCGAACGCGACTACCATGCCGGTTACCTCAGTGCGACCTGGCACGCGACCACGTGGTTCGACGCGTATGCCGCGGTGGAGTACCAACAGTCGGTGCAGTCCGGCACCGTCAGTGAGGGCTGGGCCTACATCGCGGCGTTCAATCTGATGCCGCTGTCGAATTGGTCGCTTAAGGCCGAATACCAGATCCACGACGGCCGCATCGGCATCCTGGGCTCGGATAACCCACAGGGCGTATCGAACAGCTGGCAAGTGCTGGCGTTCAAGACGACCGTGGACTTCTGATGCATTATAGTGCGACGATCGTACGGTTTGCGGACACCAGATCGGGGATCGGCCAACCCATGGAAACTGAGCGGTGGCCACGCAGCGATGGTATGTTAGGAAAGAACCCCTTCCGACCATGAAGCACCAAGTGTTATCTCCGCTGCTGGTTCGTAGTCACCAACCTGTCTTGGTTGTTGGCCTCGTAGGCGCGTTGCTGGCGTGCAGGCCGGATGCGGGACTGTGGGCGGCCGAGACCTCGACCCTGGATTCGCTGAACCTCGAAGCCCACGGCTTCGTCAGCTTCGGCTACTTGCGCACCTGGGAAAACAACGTCTACGCCGCCGACTCCACTGACGGCACGACGGAGTTCTACGAAGCGGCGATGAATGCGATTGCGCGGCCATGGGACCGGGTCCGCCTGGGCGCCCAGCTCTTTGTGCGCGATTTTGGGCGCTACGACAACGGCCGCGTCGAACTCGACTGGGCTTACGTTGACGTCCAGGCGCATCCTTTGTGCGATATCCAGGTCGGGCGGGTGAAGATCCCGCTCGGGTTCTACAATGAGATCCAGGATATCGACGCGGCCCGCACCGAGGTGTTCCTGCCGCAAGCGGTTTATCCCACGCGTTTGCGCGAACTGCTGGTGTCGGTCGATGGTGGCAAAGTTTCAGGACGTGCCGAGTTGGACGCTGCTGGCGCGCTTGCCTACACGGTCTTCGCCGGGACCAAGCACTTCGACAACGATGGCGCCTACGCCACCTATGTGGGGGAAACCGCCCGCATCGCAGTGACCGACATCTCGGTCGGTGCGGTGTTCGGTGGCATGCTGCAATGGGAGACCCCACTGCCTGACTTCCGCATGCGGCTGACCTATTATCAGAGCAATGACATCGAGGTGGATGGTCCAGCCACGGCGGGACCGCCGCTCGACGTCCATTTTGTCAGCGACAGCCGCAGCATGGTCGCATCCCTGGAATGGGAGCCACACGACTGGACCTTTGCACTCGAATACCTCAACATTGCTACCGAGGGCGAAAGCACGTCTGGCGCTACCGTCAGGCCCTACGAATTTGATTACAACGGCGGCTACGCCAGCGCCACGTGGCACACCAGCCGCTGGCTGGAATTATATGCGGCTGCGGAATACCGCCGCAGCGAACTGCTGAATCGCCCGACCACCTACAGCTGGAGCTGGGTGGGCGCAGTCAACCTCATGCCGCTGCGCAATTGGACGTTGAAAGCGGAATACCAGTTCCAGGACGGCACCAACAGTGTGCTGAGCTCGGATAATCCGCAGGGCATCAATTCGTATTGGCATCTGTTCGCCCTCAAGACCACGGTCGATTTCTGATGCGTCGCCCACTCACCTTCTTGGGTTCGGCAGCAGCAAAGGTGGTCTCGACCACGGTTTCCGTCGCGCTGCTGTTGCTGTTGACCACTTCGGCGTGGGCGCAGGTGGCGATCGTCAAGGCGGAGCGAGCTGATGCCGTCGATCGCGATCTGCTGCGCAACATCCTGCTTGGTCGCGTCACCACCTGGGCGGATGGGTCGCAGATTGTGCTGATCCTTTCGGCGGATCCGGGCAGTCGCGCGGCGATCGAAGAACTCACCGGCCGTGATCTCGATCGACTGTTGCGGGGCTGGAAACGGATTCTGTTCTCCGGTAATGGCGCGATGCCGATCAGCACCTCTGGTGCCACCGAAGCCTTGGAGTTAGTCGCTCAGCGCCCAGGCGCCATCGCGATCGTCGGAGTCACACCGTCAGCCGATCAAAAAGTCCGCGTGGTGGTAACGTTGAAGGCTGCGCCGCCGAAGTGAGGTGATGCGAACACAGGAGGCGCCTCGGACGCCGAGGGGTGGTGGGCGGATACAATGGCCGCAGGCCATCCGCCCAAGATTTTCTGCGGAGCAGAAAATCTAATCCCGACAAAGTCCGTGGGAGCGCGAGGGCGAAGCCCTCGAAACAACTAGTCGTCAGTCTTCGCCATGCGAATGACTTCATCTGGTGTGGTGATGCCTTGCAGCGCCTTGCGCGCACCGTCCATCGACAAGGTGTTCATGCCGTTGGCGACCGCTGCCTTGCGCACTTCGCTGGTCGAGGCCTTGTTGAAGGCGAGGTCGCGGATCGAACGGTTCATGGTCATCATCTCGAAGATGCCACGCCGGCCGCGGTAGCCGCTGCCCTTGCAGTTGTCGCAGCCCTTGCCGCGTTTGAACTGTTGATTGGCGAGCTGTTCGGGGCGCAGCTTGAGCAGTTCGAGCTGGCGCGCGTCGGGCATGAACGGCTCCAGGCACTTCGGACAGTTGGTGCGAATCAGGCGCTGCGCCAGCACCGCCTGGATCGAGGTCGCGACCAGGAACGGCGGCACGCCCATGTCGATCAAACGGGTGAGCGCACTCGGTGCGTCGTTGGTGTGCAGCGTGCTGAACACCAAGTGACCGGTGAGCGATGCCTGAATGGCGATCTGCGCGGTTTCGGCGTCACGGATTTCACCGACCAGGATGACGTTGGGCGCTTGGCGCAGCATTGCGCGCAGGATGCGCGGGAAGTTCATGCCGATCTTGTGGTTCACCTGGCATTGGTTGATGCCGTTGAGGTGGTATTCGACCGGGTCTTCGGCGGTGATGATCTTACGGTCAATGGTGTTGAGCGTGTGCAGCGTAGCGTACAGCGTGGTAGTCTTGCCCGAACCCGTAGGACCGGTCACCAGGATGATGCCGTTCGGACGTTTGATCAGGCCGTGGAAGACCTTGAGGTCGGTCGGATCCATGCCCATGTCGTCGAGTGACAGCTTGAGGCTGTCGCTGTCGAGCAGACGCATAACGATCGATTCGCCGTGCACCGACGGCAGGCAGGAGACACGCAGATCGAGCGGCTTTTCACCGATCTTGACCTTGATGCGGCCGTCCTGCGGTTTGCGTTTTTCTTCGATCATCATGCCGGCCATGATCTTCAGGCGCTGGATCACCGGACCCTGGAGGCGTTTTGGCGCCGGATCCATGGTGAAGCAGACGCCGTCGATGCGGTAGCGGATGCGCAGGTTTTCGCTCATCGGCTCGATGTGGATGTCCGAGGCGCGGTTGGTCAACGCGTTGGTGATGATTTGCTGCACGAACTTGACGATCAGCGCGTCGTCTTCACCGCCGCCTTCTTCGCCCTGCGCGCGGTAGCTGATGTCCTGCGACATCTCGCCGAGCATTTGGTCGAGCTTGTTCTCGGTCAGACCCCAGGCCTTTTCGATCGCACCTTTGATCTGGCGTTCGCTCGCCACCGCGACTTCGATCGCGTAGGAGGTCGAGAAACGCAAGGTGTCGACCACTTCGAGGTCGAGTGGATTGGCCATCGCCACCGCCAACGTGCGGCCGTTCATGCCCACCGGGAACACCAGTTTTTCGCGCGCCAGTTCTTGCGGCACGATGTCGATGATCTTGCGTGGCACGTCCATCGACTCGAGGTCGTAGAAGCGCATGTCAAATTGCTCAGCGAGCGCCCGCGCGATGTCTTCTGGCGAGCACGCCTCGGCCTCGACCAGCAATTGTCCGACCATGTGCTTGTCGCCGGCGTTCTGCTTTTTCAGGGCCGCCTTGACCTGCGCGTCGGTCACGGCCTCCATTTCCATCAGGATCTCGCCAAGGAACTTGCGCATGCTCGTCTCCGCTGTCGTGTGCCGCTGCCGTGTGCCGCTGCCGTGTGCCGCTGTTTAACGGCCGGACCAGTGCCGGTCGGGGACTATGGCCTACGTCGCCTGTCTGGCATGGGTGATGATCTGGACCAGCGGGGGGACTGTGCCACTCATTCCCGATGCCCATCCGCGCGACTGGTCTGTAACGACCCATGACGACCGGGGCGTCTGTTGCCAACCCGGACATGCCGGCAGGGGGATGTCGAGGTGTTCGCCAACAACGCGTCCAAAGTCCCCAGGTGGCCGGCACGTGCGATGCTGGTCAGGCGCATCCACTGGAGGTCCTATGCGCCTGTTCCTGCTCCTCGCCCTGCTGGCGTGGTTTTCGCCTTCGCTCTGTGCGGCGTCAGCGCCAACCCTGGATGGCCGCACCTACGCCATCGGACTGGTCGAGGCCGACAGCGGCAAAGCCCAGGGCCAGGACACGCTGGTGTTCACCGAGGGTTTCGCCGAGTGCCAAGCCGCCGGCAAGAAGTACGGCTACGCCAAGGGCGTCTATACCGTGGTCGCTGTGGTCGCGGGGAAGGGCAGCAAAACCAAGGCTACCGGCGAGTTGCAGTTCCACTTCTCCATGGCGAGCGCGGAACACGGCGAGCTGCGTTTTGAAGGCACCATTCAGGGCCAGACCATCCAGGGCCAGCGCACCTGGTCCAAGCCGGGCAAGACCCCGATCGTCCACCGCTTCACCGGTAAGCAGCCATAAGCGGTCTGCCCGCTGAGGGCTACGTGGAACTCCCAGGTGACAGCGTACAACCTGACATAGGCTGACCCGAACCCGCATTCATGGGTGTCGTTTAGTTCCCTGAGGTCCCAATGCCCCGTCTGCTGCCATCTGCCGCCCTGTTTCTGCTGCTCGCCGTCACGTCCCTGACGCTTTCCCAGACGCTGAGCGCGGCCGACAAACCCGCCACCGCCCCGGCGTGGATGGAAGCTGGCAAGGCCGATGCAAAGGCCTCGTTCGCCAAACAGGCGGCCACCGCGCCCAAACCCGCGGCGTGGCCGACCATCGTCGGCGAATACCTGTGGAGCGGTCGCGCGGACGACAATTACAAACCATTCTTCATGTTTGAGCTGCGCGTGCGCGGCCCGGCCAAGGCCGTCGAAACTGCGAAGTACCGCGTGGTCACGCTTGATCCGGCGCGCAAGGCACAGACCAGCGGGCCGTGGATTACCCTGGGCAAGTGGTCACCCGGCGAGACGCGGGATCTCAGCTACAAGCTGAACTGCCCGACGTTCCAGGCCTTCCAAGTCGAAATCGCCTGGAAGGACGGCGGCAAGGACGCGCAGGAAATCTACCTGGCGTGGGACAAGGTGGCGATGCTGCCAGTGTCGCTCAGCGAAGTCGCCAACGTGCCCTACCTCATCAGCCTGAACCAGAATTTCGAACACGACGAGGCCAAGAAGGTCGCTGCGGTCAGCTACATGCTGTGGAACATCGGCGGCAAACCGGCCAAGGACGTGGTCCAGACGTTGTTGTTCAAGGACGGCGCTGGCAAGACCGTGCACAGCCACGAACTCAAGCCTGGGAAAAACGACAAGAATGAACTGGCGGGTGGCTACGTCGGCGAGGTCAAGCTGAGCGTGGCGAAGGTCCCGCCCTTCGCCAATCTCGCCATCGCCACCAAGATGACCGACATCAGCACGCTCGACCCTGGCAGCTTCACCGGCGCCGAGGATGTCGAGATCGCCCAGGTCCGTGCCGAAGGCAAGGTGCTCAAAGCGAAGGTGCGCAACGGCTACAAATCCGCGCTGCATGGTGTGGTGGTCCAGGTCACCTTGACCGACAGCAACGGCAAGGCAGTGAAATCACTCAGCCTACCGGTTGGTGACCTGAAGGCCGGCGAAGAACGCGACCTGAGCACTGACATCAGCACGGTCGGCAGCTGGAGCGGCTACGAAGTCGGGTGGAAGAGCGCCGAGCCGCCGCCCCAAGGTGGCGCCACCGCGAATGTGCCCAAGAGCCCGACGACTCCGGCATTGCTGGTCGATGGCCTGGAATTCACCGTGACCTCAACGCGTCCGGACAAGGACGGTTTGGCCGTCAGCGGCGTGCTGCGCAACAAACGCGACGCCGACCTCGACGGCTTGGTGGTCTCGTTTACCCTGCCGAACGGCGGCAAGGACGGCACCGTGATCACCCTGAAACCCGGCAAGCTGGTGATGGGCGACGACGGCGTGGCGGTGAACTTCACCGCTGCCGGGGTGAAAGCATTCAACGGCCTGTCGCTCAAATGGGTTTCGACCAAGAAGCAGTAGGGGCACACCATAAGTAGGGCACATGAGTAGGGCGCATGAGTAGCCCACCTTGAGTAGCCCACCTTGTGTCGCCACGGCTGAGCGCACGCTGCCAGCATGACCGCTGATGTCTGGACCTTGATCGACACTGCGGGGCTCGCCGCGTTGGACCGCGGTCCACGTGCGGGCGTCGCGCCGGCCCAGGCCCTTATGTATGACTTGGCGGCGGCACTGGCGGGATTGCCCAAGGAGCGTATCGCCGCCGGTCTGGCCACGGCCTTGTTGTGGCACGATGACCTCGCCGCCGCCCATGAGTTGTGCCAAGCCCACGAAGGCCACGCCGATTGTGACTATGTCCACGCCTTGCTGCACCGGCGCGAAGGCGACTTCGGCAACGCCAAGTACTGGTTTCGCGAGGTCGGTGAACATCCGATCTCTGCCACGGTGGCTGCGGCCGCGCTCAGGCTGGGACTGCCGGCGTTGGTGGACCATGGACGGTGGCGTCCGGCAGCGATGGTCGATGCCTGCGCCGCGGCGCTGAGCAGCGCAGCAGCACCACGCGAACAGCTCATGCAGCTCCAGGCCGCCGAGTTCGCCGCCCTGGCCGCCCACGTCGTCGCCCGGTGAACTACGCTGGTGTCAGGAGCGCCGACGCGCCGGAGAGACAAAGCCCTTTCCTTGATCACAGCCCTCTTAGCATCCCGCCGATCGTCCGTTCGCCTTCGCGGCCGACGATACCATGGCGCAAAAAACCGAACCCTCGACCGCTCCTCCTGCCAGCCCGACGCCCGCGCGCGATCGTCGCTCCACTGATGGCTTGTCTGCCAATGGCGCGAACAGCGCCAACAGCGCGACATCGCGACCACGACCAATGACCCAAGCGAATTTCCCCATGCCGGCTTTACCGGACGACCTGCGTGCGCAGGGCGTGTTCGTCAATCTGGAGGGGGACTACACCTACCTAGGCGACGGCTACTACCGCAGCATGGAAGCTGAGCACGAAGGCATGCTTGCCTTCCCCAGCCCGCAGGCGGCGATCGACGCGTACGTCGTGCCGCTCGCGTTGTCCAAAGCGCAGGCGGCCGGCATTCCCATTCCCGAGTGGGAGATCGCCAACGATCAGACGGTCAATCTCGCGCCGCCGCTGATCGCGTATCCCATCAATCCGTTCCAGGATGAAGGCATCCTCATCGCCGATCACGCCAGCCTGACCGAAGCCTTCAAGTCGCTGACCATGTCGAACAAATATGCGGTGGTGTGCCAGGCGATGCAGGCCGATGCGCGCATCGACACCTTGCGCTTGGTGCTCGGTAAATGCCTCAAGCCGGAATACGCCGACCTTGCCGACAAGCTGTGGCGCACATTCCACATCCCACTCGCGCGAGTGAAGGTCATCGTCACCGAGAAGCAGTACTTCTTCAGCGCTATCCAGCCGCTGAAGAAGGAAGAGCTGACGCAGAATGAGAAAGCGATCATCAAAGAGGCGGGACTGTGGAGAGCATGACAGCCGTCGCATGTCCGATGTCCGATGTCCGATGTCAGGACAGCACGGTGCACGGACGAGACATCGGACATCGGACATCGGACATCGGACGATAAGACATGGCCCGTCTCGCGATCTTCACTGAACGTTACACCATCCGCCGCGCCGTCGAACTGACGGCGCTGACCAACTTCCGCATTGCTGCGGCGAAACTCGGTCATGACTGCGACTTTTTGTTTCGCTCGGAGATCATGAACATCCCGCGTTACGATGGGCTGCTCATCCGCGCGCTCACCGATCCGCTCAATACCAGCTACGTCGCGGCGCGCCTCGCGGAAGTGCATGGCCTACGCGTGATCGATGAGCCGGATTCGATCATGGTGTGCTGCGACAAGGTCAACATGTACCAGCACCTGATGCGTGCGGACGTGCCGATCCCCGACACCTGCTTCCTGACCGAAGATGAAGTGACGGTCGAACAGGCCAAAGAACTGTTCGAGAGCTACGGTCGGCCGCTGGTGCTCAAAGCGCCGAACTCGTCCTTCAGCGCCTATGTGGAAAAGGTCCACGACGAGGCGTCCTTCGTGAAGGTCGGCAAACGTTTTCTGCGCCGCGCTGATCGTTTGGTGGTGCAGCAATACCTGCCCTCGTCGTTCGACTGGCGCGTCACCATTCTCGACGGCAAGGTGCTGTTCGCAGTCAAATACGTGATGGCGCAGGGAGCGTGGAAGGCCCACGACCGTGATAACGAAGGCCGCCCGAACATTTGTGAAGTGGTGGGAGTGGAGAGGAGCCAGATTGACCCGCGCCTGATTGAGGTCGCCCTCAAGGCTGGTGGCTCCATTGGTCGCAGCCTCTATGGAGTTGACATCAAAGAGATCGACGGCGGCTTCATCGTCATCGAGGTCAACGACAACCCCAACATCGATGCGGGGGTCGAGGACATCAATAGTCCCGAGGTCTACCGCAACGTCGTCCGCCACTTGGCCGGCGAGCCGTGGGAAGGCTGGTACGAACTCAAGAGCGGCGCCAGCGCGTGAACTCGCGCGCGGTGCCCGTGGCGCCGGACGAGCCGGGTGAGGCGAAGAAGCCAGCGCCGCAGGATCCCGCCGCGTTGCGTGTCGACGTAGCTGGGCCAACACATCTCCAGGCGATCATCGATTTGGAAGCGCGCAGCTTCATCCCGTCTGACCGCTTCGCGCGCTCGACTTGGCGCCATCTACTGGGGCCGGCGAAGACCCGCGGTAGTTCGCTGACGGTGGTGGCGCTGAGCAACGGCCGGGTGGTCGGCGCGCTCAATGCTCTGTTGCGGAAAGGGGGATACACCGCGCGGCTGTATTCCCTGGCGGTCGATCCGCAGGAACGTGGTCGCGGCATTGGTGGGCTGTTGATCCGTCAGCTGGCCGAGCGCCTGCCAGCGACCATCACCGCGTTGTCCCTGGAAGTCCGTCACGATAACGCCGCCGCCCGCGCTCTTTACGAACGCTTGGGTTTCGCCGTACAGGAAACGCTGGCGGCATATTATCCTGACGGTGGTGATGGCGTGCGCTTGCGGGTCGAGAGTACCGACCTGCGTCGCTCGTGAGCGGTTTGTGGTAAGGGCATGTGCGACGTGGGGGTCGCGCTGCGCAGGGTTGAGAAAGCGCACCTCGCGCCTCGCACCTCGCACCTGAATGCCCGATGGCAGAGTTGCGCCCAGGCGCTCGCAACACAGGATGCGCCGCGACGACTTGTCCTGGGGGATCCATGCGCACATCCGTGTTCTGCACCGCGTTGCTGTCCGTGACCATCCTCGCCGGATGCAGCCGCCGTGCGGAGGAGACCACCGTCCAGGCCCCGCCGCCCCCGCCAGCCAGCGCGTGGGTCCAGGCCGACAGCGCCAAGGTCGCCGACGAACTGGTGGGCGAGATGCTCAAACGTCCCTGGGTCGGCGAATTCAAGACCCGCACCGGTCGCGTGCCCAAAGTCGCTCTCGGCGACTTCAGCGATCGGGCGAAGGGTGAGGTCGACCTTGCCCTGCACCGCAGCGAACTGGCCCGTGCTCTGGCCGTCGGCGGCGTGGTCCAGGTGCTGGACACCACCGACGGTGCCGACTTCCTGCTCAAAGGGGCGGTCGGGGCCAACGACGGCACCACTGGCGACCTGCCGGTCAAACGTTACCAGATCGATCTGACGCTCGCCGACGCCAAGACCGGTGATGTGGCCACGCCATCGTTGTCGATCGAGAAGCAAAAAGACGACCGCGCCCTGCCGCCGCCGGCTCCGGCGACCCCCAAGCCCTGAGCCTCGGGCAGCTTCCACCCACAGCTGGCGGGGACTTCAGGCGTTTCGCACGGCCTCTGCAATCCGCGTTCGGCACTGGCCTTAACCCCAGTCACCGTCTGATGCACTGCGGCTACAGCCGTTGTTCGGCTGCCTTGTCGCCACCCCCCTCCCATCTAGTGTCGCCACTCCCAGTGGCAGCCCGCAGGCCCGTTGTCGGGTTCACGGCTGCGACCATTCTGAGAGGAGCCGCTATGCGCCATCTGCGCATTAGCTCGATCACCCAGGCCGTGCGCGCGAGTGCCATGACCGTCGCAGCCACGGCGAGCTTTGCCCTGACCGGAGTTGCACCGCAGCTTCATGGCGCAGAAGTGGCCGAGTTCGGCACTCCGAACCAGGAATATTTGGAACAGAAGGCCGAGCTGGAGAAGCTCGTCCAATCGCGCGACACCGATCTCTACGAGCTCAATTTCGAGCCGCTGATGATGGATGAGGTCTCGCTCAAGGACAAGACGGGCAACCTGCACGTCTACACCTACCTGACCTTCCGTCTGCGCAACGAGATCAAAGACGCGACCAAGCCGACCATCGCCAAGCCCAGCCGCTACAACGAGATTCTCAAATCCATCACCGAGCAGTACCAATTCGCCAAGGCCGATGGCGCCAAGCTGGCAGTCGACGGCGTGGCGGGCGCTGATGGGGTGATTGTTGATCGCGAAGACCTCAAGCCGCGGACGCGCAAGGTCAACATCACCGTCGTTGCCTACAATGAACATGGCACGCGCATCCAACTGCTCGACGAGCCGGTCGGCAGTGGCTCGCAGAACACCTTCAATTTTCCCGATTACGGCGAGTTGTCGCGCGACACCGTGCTCAAGCGCGTACGCGAAGAGGTCGAGGAGGTCGCCCAGCGCCGCCTGCTGACCGTCGATGAACTGCGCACCAAGGAACTGCCGCCCTACGATGCGGGCAAACGTGATGAGGAAGGCGTTGCCGAGGGCGAGGCCTTCGGCGTGGTGTTGTTCAATCGCCTGAGCGTCTACGGTGACAAGATCACCGTCGAAGTGCGCGGCATGTCGAACAAGTTCCGCATCCGTGCTCCGGAATCCAAGCCCGAAGAGGTCGGCAACTACGTCGCCGCCCGCTTCATGCGCCGCGTTTACACCCTGCGTTATGTGCGCCCAGGTGACGAACACTTCCGTCACTTGGATGAATACGAACTGGTCAAGGGCGGTTGGGAATGGGTCAACACCTTCCAGCGCCTGCACCAGCGCAAGTCGGTAGCCTATGCCAAGTATTTCCTCGGCAACATCACCGACGCCAAGAATGTGCGCCAGCCCAAGGTCGAAGAAGAGCTGTGGGAGTACTATGACGCGGTGCGCGCCGCTAAGCCGGCGGCGGCCGAGAAACTGCCGGATCTCAAGGCCACCCTCAAGGAGCGCACGGAGTAATCCGCCGCTGACTGATACCCGTGGCGACCAAGGAACATCCACCCGTGAGCAGTCCGCTCGATGTCAGCCAGTCGCCAGCAGCGGTGTTCGCTGCCCTCGACGTGGAGCTGCAGCGCTTGGTGGTGGTGGTCCATTCGTTGTACGGCGGCAACTGGGATGACTGCGCCGAGGATCTGCGCCGCCGTGATGTCGGACAACCCTACCTCTACCGCTTGAAGATCGAACTCGAAGATGCGCCTGGCTGGCTGGCGCAGTTCAAGGCTTACGAACAGGCACGCGGCGAGCGATTCACTGCCGTAGCCCAGAACGACGCAAACAGGACGTGAAAAAGGATCTCCACTGATGTCGACCTCGACCCTTCTCCGTACGGGCACCTCGGTGTCCCTGGTTGCCACCCTGGTCGCAGCGACGCTCGCGCTTGGCGGTTGTGGCAGTGACCGTGACGACGCGCCGGCGCCCAAGGCCACCAAAACTTCGTCGCCCGCTCCCGCGAGCACGGCCAAGGCCGATGGCGCTGAGCAGGTACGCAAGCTCAAGGATACCTCCTTCGAACATTCGTGGGACCTGCAACTGCCCAAGCGCATCCGCAATGCCTGGATCAGCCCTGAATTGCCGGACATCATCTTCTTCCAGGTGGTCGATACTTACGAGATCTACGCCGTTGATGCCTACAGCGGTAATACCCGTTGGGTCACCCCCGCTTTCGATAAGCCGGCGCGCCTGCTGCCTGGTGCCAGCCGTTCCACGGCTATCAATCGCCAGGGCGAGTCGGCCACCGACGATCGCCTGTGGGTCATCGCCGACGACACGCTGTTCAGCTTCGACGCGACCTTTGGCCAGATTGTCTGGCGTTGGGCACTGCCGTTCTCGCCCTCGACCAGCCCAGTAGTGGTCGGCGCCGATGCCACCCAGCGGGTGTTCCTCGGTGATTGGGAAGGCCGCCTGCGCGTGGTCACCAACCATCCCGAGAAGAACTTCCCCTACACACTGTGGCAGTGGAATCTGCACCAACCGCTGAGCGCTGAACCAGTGGCCTATGAGGGGCAGATCTACGTTGGCGATCACTCGGGCAAAGTGCATTGCTTCAAGCTCGATCGCGATCTGGTGTGGTCGTTCGATAGCGGCGCCGCAGTCTACGGCTCGGTGCTGACGCGCGGACGGGTGCTCTACGTCGGCAACGACAACAACACGCTGTATGCATTGAATCGCCTGTCGGGCGAACGGGTCGGCGCGTTGTACATGAACGGCGCGATCAAACGTGCGCCCTTCGCTTTCGACGGCGAACCTGGGCGGATCTACCTGTGGGTCGAGGCCAGCACCGAGAAGCCGGCTGGACTCTACGCGATCAAGACCCAGTCCGACACCGTTCCCTTTGCCGAGCCGACCAAACATCCGCTCGAAGTGGAACGCCTGGGAGTCGAGTGGTTCGTGCCGCATTTCGACCGCTTGGTTGGCTCGACGCCGGAACACCTGTTCGTCAGCAAGGGTGACAGCACGGTCATCCATGCCCTGCACCGCGCCACCGGCAAGGTGATGTGGAGCTGGGACACCAATGAGATGCACCAAGCCTACCTCGACGTGCGCGGTCGTCCCGATGCGCGTCAAGCGGTGTTCGTCGCCCAGTACCAGGACAGCCGCGATCAGAACCGTTCGCTGTACACCGCGGACGCGACCGGCCACATCATCGCTTTCCGCGTCTTCGGCGACAAGCCGGGCGATCCGCTCACGGGCGCCAGCGTCGTGAAACGTGCGCCGTTGCCGAAGCCGGCCGCCGAGGGTGAAAAAGCCGAAAAAGCGCCACCCAAAAAAGGTGCCGCCGCGGAAGCCAAGACGGAGAAGTGATTCTGGGCGGAGTACCATCCGGTTCCCAGCAACGTCAGCCTCCCACACAACGCACAAACCCCTGGCATTTGCCAGGGGTTTGTGCGTTGTGGAACAGATCTCAGCCGAGCGTCAGATCTGATGCACCTTGATGGTATTAGCGCCAGTTGACGACAACCCGCTGATGACCACGACGGTGTCGCCTTCTTTGAAGATTTCGAAGCGCAGGCACTCCTCGGTCGCCTTCTCCAGCAGGTCGTGGAGGTTGTCCATGTACGGGATGAGCAATGGGATCACGCCCCAGAACAGGCTCATCTGACGCCACGTGCGTTCGTCGTAACACAGCGCGACCATCGGAATGTTGCCGCGGCGTTTCGATAGCAGCAGGGCTTTTTCCGTGCCGTTGCTGAGGATCATCACGCCGTTGGCATTGATCTCGCGCGAGAGGTAGTCCGCCGCGCCGGTGAAGGCGAAGGAGAACGGATTGACTGACGAACTGCTACGATCGAGCTTCATCGTCGGCATATACGGGCTTTTCTCGGCCTCGGCGGCGATGCGTGTCATCTCGGCCACGGCTTCGACCGGATATTTGCCTGAGGCGGTTTCGCCCGAGAGCATCACCGCATCGCTGCCGTCGAAGATGGCGTTGGCCACGTCGCTGGATTCAGCACGCGTCGGGATCGGGCTTTCGATCATCGACTCCAGCATTTGTGTCGCGGTGATCACCAGCTTGCCCATGCGGTTGGCCTTGGTGATCAGGTCCTTTTGCACCACCGGCAGGCGCTGCGTGCTGATCTCGATGCCGAGATCGCCACGCGCGACCATGATGCCATCGGTTTCCTGGAGAATCTCGTCGATGTGCTCGACCGCCTCGGGTTTTTCGATCTTGGAGATCACCGGGATGTCGCGACCAGATTCAGCGATGCGGTTCTTGAGGTTGCGCACATCGCGCGCGGTGCGCACGAAGCTGAGCGCGATGTAGTCGACATCGTTGGCGATGGCCCAGGCGAGATCGGCTTTATCCTTCTCACTGATCGAGGGCGTCGAGACCTTCACCCCAGGCAGGTTGATGCCCTTGTTGCTCTTGAGCCAGCCGCCCACCAACACCGTGCCGTGGATGTCGTCACCGTCGACGTGGTCGACTTCGACGCGCATGCGACCGTCATCGATGAGCATGACGTTGCCCTTGACCACATCACGGGCGAGGCCGCTGTAGGTGGTGCCGACACGCTTAGCGGTGCCTTCCGGGCAATCGGCGACGGTGATCACCACCTGATCGCCAACCTTCCATTCCACCGGCTGGTTGTCCTTCAGACGACCGGTGCGGATTTTGGGCCCCTGCAAGTCGGCCAAGATGGCGACTGGGCGCTCCAATTCCTTGCTGATACGCCGGATCATTTGCAGGCGCGCGAGGTGGTCGCTGTGGTCGCCGTGGCTCATGTTCAGGCGGGCGAGGTTGATGCCCGCTTGGAACAAGGCGCGAATCACCTCTTCGTTGTTCGACGCTGGGCCGAGTGTGGCGACGATTTTGGTACGCTTGCGCGTACGTTTGGTCAGTTGATGGGTCACGGTGGAGTTTCCGGAGGTACCGGCAGTGAAGACGCGGGTGTCGATGGGCATGCGCGGGAGCCTAGGAGGGGGGGACGCGGGGCAAACTGGTCAGACCTGTAGCGTTGATGGCAGGATGCCACCTCCGGCTTGATGAACATGTCCCAGATTTCTGCTTTGCGCGACAACATTGACTTCCACCCCGGTGTACCTGGACACGACACAGTGGCGTCGATAGTGCCCTGCCGCCCGAACGGATGGTTCGGGTGAAACCTGCAGGGGAGTTTCCGTGTCCTACGCCGCCGCCGCCAAGGCCATCGCCAACGCCAAGTCGATCATCATCACCACGCACATCAATCCGGATGGTGATGGTGTCGGTGCGGGGCTCGCGTTGGTGCACGCACTTAAAGGTATGGGCAAACAGGTGCGCTTCTGCTGCCCAAGCAAGGTCGTGTCGATGTATGCCTTCTTGCCGGGCTTTGAGCGCATCACTGCGGTTGAGGACGAGGCTGCTGCGGCGAAGACCAAACGTGCAGATCTGATCATCAGCTGCGACGCGGGCGATCTGGAACGCCTCGGCGAAGTGTCCAAGGTCAAACGCACCACGCTGATCAACCTTGACCACCACGTCACCAACACGCGCTTCGGTGACATCAACGTCATCGATGTCGACGCGGAGAGCACGGGCGTGGTGGTGGAGAAGCTGCTGCGGCGCATGAAAGTGCCGCTCGACCGCACACTGGGAGAGTGTCTCTACACCACCATCGTGTTCGACACCGGTCGCTTCATGCACAGCAACACCACGGCGCACACCTTCCGCTGGACGGCCAAGCTGCTCGACACCGGCATCGATGCTTCGGCGATCAACCGCTCGTTGGCCTACACCAAAAAGCCCCACGACCTGCTGATCCAGAAGATGGGCATCGAAAACCTCCAGGTCGATGTCCAGGAGCCGCGCCTGGCCGGCATCGTGCTGAGCGCTGCCGCCATCAGTGCGGTCGGTGAGCCCGAAGACTGGGGCGATATGGTGGAGATCCCTCGCAGTTTGGCCGGCAATCAAGTGGCCTACCTGCTGCGTGAGGCCAAGGATCGCAAGACCGTGCGTTGTTCGATGCGCTCCAATCCGCCCTTTGAGGTCGGCCCGGTCGCCCAGGCCCTTGGTGGCGGTGGCCATCGCCAAGCGGCCGGCTGCACCTTCATCGGTAACTTGGCAGCCGCCCAGCGCGAGATCCTCGCGCGTTTGCGCCAGCAGCTGTCATGAGCAGGTCTCTCATCATGAGCAGGCGTCCTAAAACAGCGGGCGTGAATACCAGTACACTGGTGCTGGAACTGACCGCCGGCCCCCGGAACATCACAGCGCATCCATGACTGCCAACGCCTTCCCCATCCGTATCGACAGCCTGTTCTACCGTGAGGCTAGTCTCGCCTACCACACCGGCGCGCATGAGCATCGGGTCCACCAATGGATCTACTGCATGCACGGTGGCATGACGGTGTCGATCAATGGCAGCTTCTTCGAACTCCACCCGGAAGAATCGATCGTCATTCCGCCCAAGGCCAGTCGTGAGACCTGGTGCCGGCAGAAAGCTCCCGGCTACCTGGTGTGCATTTTCGAGTCCTCGCGTCTCGACATGACTCCACTTGAGGGCCGCGTGCTCAAGCTGCCCAGTGAGATGCGTGGCGACATCCAAGCGCTGGTCGGCGAATTGCGCCAACCACGCGGTGATGATTCGCCATTCCTCACCAGTGCGCTGACGGTGCGCCTGCTGATCGGTCACCTGCGCGCCATCGCCACCGGCATCCCACAACCAGCGTCATCATTGTCGTCGCTCAATGCCATCCGCCATCAAGAATTGGTCGATCAGGCGGAGGTCTTCATGCAGAAGAACCTCCATCGCCAGTTGCTGCGCCAAGAGATCGCCTCGGCGGTCGGCGTCAGCGAGCCACACCTTGCGCGCTTGTTCCGTGCCGCCACCAACAAGACCGTGCTGCAGCGGCTCACCGACATGCGCATCGTCCAGGCGAAATCGCTGTTGCTGGAGAGCACCTTGTCGGTGACGCAGATTGCCGGCGAAGTCGGCCTCAGCTCGTTCAGCCACTTTACCCGCATCTTCAAACGCGCGGTCGGTGTCGCTCCGTCCGACTACCGCCGCTCCGGCGGCCAGTCCTGGGCGTAGCTGCGGCTTGCGCCCCAGCCCGACATCGCGGCTGTGCCGCTCGCCAGCTTCGCTGGTCGCCACTTCGTGGCGATCGTTCTGGTGCGACCCGGCTACGCCGGGTGTTTCGCTACGCTAAACCAAGCCTTGTCCCCGCTCGTGCGCGCAGGCGCACTCGGGGGATTGTTGTTCGCGGGCGCTGCCCGCTACGCCCGCCAGGGGCTCTGCCGCCCCTGGACCCGCAACGATCCTGGCGAGAATCGCAGTCTTTCTCGCATCCTTGCGATCGGAATGCGAACCTATCGGATCGTCCCCGGCTAGCATCGCAGGCCCCCAGATGGTAGGCTGGCTCGTCCGTCCGCCCCAGTTTCTCGCGAAGGAATCCGACTATGACCACTCCCGATAAGAACCTGCGCATCGGTGTCGTCGGTATCGGCAACATGGGATCCGGTCATGTGACCGCGATTACTGACGGGAAGGTCACCCGCGCCACGGTCACCGCAGTTGCGGACGGCGACGCGGCACGCACTGGTCGCTTCCCGAAGGCCAAGGCTTTCAAGACCGGCAAAGAACTCATCGCCTCTGGCGAAGTCGACGCGGTGGTCATCGCTACGCCGCACTTCGATCACACCACGCTCGGCAGCGCCGCGCTCGCCACTGGTCTGCACGTGCTGGTGGAAAAACCGCTTTCGGTGCACAAGGCTGACTGCGACCGCCTGATCGCCGCTTATCATGCGCGCCCCAAGCAGGAGCAAGTCTTCGGCGCGATGTTCAATCAGCGCACCGATCCGCACTACGCCAAGGTGCGTGAGTTGATCGTGAATGGCGAACTCGGCGAGATCCGTCGCGTCAACTGGATCGTCACTGATTGGTTCCGCACCGAAGCGTATTACGCCAGCGGCGGCTGGCGTGCGACTTGGAAGGGCGAAGGCGGCGGCGTGTTGGTCAACCAATGCCCGCATAACCTCGATCTGTTGGTGTGGCTGTGCGGCATGCCCACCGCCGTGCGCGCGTTCTGCCAGTTCGGCAAGTGGCACAACATCGAGACCGAGGACGCGGTCACCGCGTACCTGGAGTTCGCCAACGGCGCGACCGGCGTGTTCGTCACCACCACCGGCGAAGCCCCAGGGACCAACCGCCTGGAGATCGCCGCCGAACGCGGCCGTATCGTCGTTGAGAACGGCAAGATCCAGTGGACGCGCAACGTCCAGGCGATGACGGAATTTAGCAAGACCACCGACCAGAGCTTCGGCCGTCCCGACGTGTGGAACGTCGAGATCCCGGTCGAGGGCAGCGGCGGCCAGCACATCGCCATCTTGCAGAACTTCGTCGACGCGGTGCTCGACGGCAAAGCCCTGATCGCCCCGGCAATCGAAGGCGTTCATTCCGTGGAGCTGGCCAACGCCTGCATCTATTCGACTCTGACCGACGCGACGGTGAAACTGCCGCTCGACGGCGTGGCCTACGAAAAAGCCCTGCAGAAACTCATCGCCGAGTCGCGTTTCGAGAAGAAGGTCAGCACCAAAGCTGCCAGCGCGGATGACTTCGCCAAGTCGCACACGCGCTGATGGGATCGCACGCCGCACGGTCCACCTGGGGCAGACGACCCATCGGTTGAGTACCGCCGCGTCGGAGTACACCACCACCCATGAAACTGCACCAAGTCGCGCTCCAACTCTACACCCTGCGTGACTTCACCAAGACGCCGTCCGACTTCGCGGTCACGGCGCGCAAGATCCGCGCTGCCGGATACGAGGCCGTGCAGGTCAGTGGCGTTGGTCCGATCGAGGATCGTGAACTGGTGAGCATCTGTCGCGGCGAAGGCTTGCGCATCTGCGCCACGCACGAGAGCGGCAAAGTCATCGTCGAAGAGACGCAAAAGATCATTGATCGTTTGGGACGGCTCGGCGCGACCTATACGGCTTATCCGCATCCCCACGTGCCGCTCACCACCGTCGAAGAAGTGCTCGCCCTGGCGGCTGATTTGGACAAAGCGGGCAAGGCGCTGCGCAAGGCCGGTCAGGTGCTGACCTACCACAACCACGCGATCGAACTGCGGAAGTTTGATGGCAAGACCATGCTCGACCTGTTTTTCGAGCACACCAACAAACAGAACCTCCAGGCCACCATCGACACCTACTGGATTCAGGCCGGCGGCGGCGATCCGGCGGAGTGGTGCCGCAAACTCAAACGCCGTCTTCCCATGATCCACATGAAAGACTTTGGTGTCAGCAAGGACAACAAGACCGGCGTCATGATGGAAGTCGGCGCCGGCAACCTCAACTGGCAGGCAATCATCCCAGCCGCGGAAAAATCAGGCTGCGAATGGTTCATCGTCGAGCAGGACATTTGCCCAGGTGATCCGTTCGACTCGATCCGTGCGAGTTATCAGTACATCAAGGAACATCTCGCGGAGCGGATTGGGCGTTGAGCTTTGCGCGACAAGCTTCGCGCTGCGAGCTTGGTCTGACGGCCGCGCGGCTACGAGCTTTGCGCAAAGCCCCAGGAATCTTCATGCGATCTCTTCTCGCGCGCAGCTCGCCGTCGTGAGCGCAGCGAACTCGCAGCCTCCCGCAGATGTTCAACGGATTCGCACTGGTGCCACGCAGTCAGTGGCGTAAGCCCTTCGCCGCATGTTCGAAAGCATCATGGCTTGGCTGAGTCAACTCCACGATCCCGAGGCGCTCAAGCACCTCATCGTCTCGGGCGGCGTCGTATTGTTGATGGCCATCGTGTTCTCCGAAACCGGCTTGCTGGTCGGATTCTTCCTGCCGGGTGACAGCCTGCTGTTCCTCGCCGGAGCCCTGTGTTCGGTGAACCTGCTGGATCCCGCCACGCCGCCGCCACTCGATTTCTTCCTCACGACCGTCTGTCTGGTGGTGGCAGCGATCCTCGGCAACACGGTCAACTACTGGTTGGGACGTTGGGCTGGGCAGACGGTCTGGGATCGTCCGGATGGCCGGTTCATCAAACGCCGCTACCTGGAAGAGGCGCACGCCTTCTATGAGAAGTGGGGCGCCGTATCGCTGGTGCTGACGCGCTATGTGCCGATCGCCCGCACCTTCGTGCCGTTTGTCGCAGGTGTATCGCGGATGCGCTTTGCGGTATACACCCTGTGGAATGTCATTGGCGCGCTGTTGTGGGTACCCGTGCTGATGGCGGTGGGCTATTGGATGGGGCAGATCCCGTTCGTGCAGCGTAACCTGGAGACCATCGTCCTGGGAGTCATCATCATCTCGATCCTGCCGATGGTCATCGGTGGGGGGTTACGCTGGCGGCGCATGCGTCGTCAGGCGGCGAACAACGTCGATACCGGACGCGCCGACGGTCGCTGAACCTGGGTTGCCGATCGGCGGCGTGCTGGACAGCGCCTGGGTGGCAGGCAAGGTTCGGCCTCAAACCTCGTCCCCCGCAGGACAGATCGAACGCCTATGAGCGCCGACGCGATCCTCAGTTTCTCCAACGTTTCGTTCACCTACCGTGGCGATTGGCTGCAACGGGTGCACGCGCTGAAACAGGTTGACCTCACGGTGCCGCGGGGCTCGGCCTTTGGCTTTTTGGGTGCGAACGGCGCTGGCAAGTCGACCAGCATCAAGCTGGTGATGGGCTTGTTGCACGGCCATCAGGGCGACATCCGCCTGTTTGGCCAGCCGCTCGGTGATCACCGTCTGCGCGCCAGCATCGGGTACCTGCCGGAGCATCCGTACTTCTATGACAACCTCGCGGTGGGCGAGTACCTTGCCTACATGGCGCGTTTGTCCGGCTTGGCGCCGGCGGCGATCCCGGCAGCCATCGACCGGGTCTGCCAGTTGCTCGATTTGGCGGACCTGAAAAAACGCATGCTCGGGAGTTTTTCCAAGGGCATGCGCCAACGCTTTGGTCTAGCCCAGGCGATCATCCATCAGCCGGATCTGCTCGTGCTCGATGAACCGTTCTCTGGCCTCGATCCGCTGTGGCGCGCGCGCTTCCGAGAGGTCATGGCGCTCGAACGCAAACGTGGTGCGACGCTCTGCTTCAGTACCCATATCCTGTCGGATGTTGAAGACCTCTGCGACCATTACGGCGTGATCGATCACGGCGTGGTGTTGGAGCAGGGCCGTCTGGAAGATCTGGTGAAGCAGGCGCCGTTGGTGCTGACCGGCAGCGGGACGATGCCAGCCGCGGCGATGGGCAACCACGACGGCACCTGGCGCTGGCAGTTCCCTGAGGCCGAGCGCGAAAAGAACCTCGCCGCGCTACCCGCTGGCGCGCAGATCCTGCGCTTGGAGCGCAACCGCATCGGCCTGGAGGACTACTTCGTCGCGCGGGTGAAGGCGTTCCATGCGGCCGGTAAACGCCTTGATGGTACGGGGGCGGCATGAGGGGGAGTTCGGTTTACCGCAGAGACGCAGAGCTCCGCAGAGGGCCGCAGAGAACATCGTGGTTCCGGCAATCTGGTTTGGCTCTGCGGCCCTCCGCTTACCTCTGCGTCTCTGCGGTTGGCTGTCGGTTGTCCGTTGGAGTGGTACTATGATCGCTGTCATCGCCTGGGCGACGTGCCGCGAAGCGGTGCGCTCGCGGACGTTCCTGCTCCTGTTGGCGGTCTATCTGCTTGGCGTGTTGCTGTCGCGCATCGTCGGCTGGATCAGTGCTACCGACGGTAACGTCATCACCACCGATGTGGTGTTCAGCCTGCAATCGATCATGGGTGTGCTGGTGGCGGTGGCGACCGGCACTGCGCTCGTCCATGTCGAGATTCAGCAAAAGACGCTGTATACCGTGCTGTCACGCCCCTTGCCACGTTGGCAGTTCGTGCTCGGCAAGTACCTTGGCCTCTGCCTCGCCCTGGCGGCAGGTCAGATGGCGATGCTGATCATCGGGTTGATCTACCTCGCCGCGACCGGCGCGCCGGTGCACCATTGGTTGCTGATCGCCGGCCTGCTGACCATCGTCGAGGTGCTGGTGATGGCAGCGGTCAGCTTGTGCTGGACCGCGTTGTCATCGCCCCTGTTGGCCGCAGTCCTAGGTTTGGCGACCTACGCGCTCGGACATGCGGTGCATTCCCTGCCTGGGCTGGTGCATCACCTCAAGGGTACGCAGCAGACCATCGCCATCGTGCTGGCCAGCTTGGTGCCAGACCTCGGGCAATTCGCTTACCGCAATGAGGCAGTCTACCGGACGCCAATCACGCTGGATGATCTGCTGATGCGTTTGGCTTACGGTGGTCTGTGGTGTGCGTTGCTGGTGGTGATCACGGTGGCGGTGATCAGGCGGAAACAGCTGTGAGCGCTTGGCGTGGTTACGGGCTCGCACTGGTGATGCTCGTTGGCGCCGTTGCGTTGATCGGCTGGAACAGCAGCCGCTTTCTCACCGCCAAGCCAGTGATCCGTGCAAAGGATCTCGACTTCTTGCCAGCGCCAGAGACCGCGCGCGTGTTGGCGCTCGGCCATACCAACACCCTGGCCAAGCTGCGCTGGGTGGACTCGTTTGCCTACTTCCAGTACCAGCTCGACCGTAAAGACGACACGGTGGCGGGCGGCGGCACGGGTTTCAAACGGCTCTACGAGACCCTCATCGAGCTCGACCCGAAATTCCAGCCGTTCTATGAACATGCGGCGATGAACATTTCGGGGGTGTTGGATCAGCACGGCGTCGCCTTGGCCTTCCTGCTGCGCGGGACGCAGGAACTGCCGCAGTCGCGTGAGCTGTGGCGCAACGTCGCCACCACCCTTAAGATATTCTTTCACTGGGACACCAAACAGCCCCTGCTGTTCGATGCTTTCCTTGCCCAATGGGAAGCGGCGGAGGATCTGCCCGAAGCCAAGCGCATGGTGTGGGACTGGAAGCGCGGCTTCGGCTCGCGCGCCTTCACTGGCCTGGAGCAGTTGCCCTACTGGCTCGACCAGTTGCGCGTCACTTCGGCGGGAACCCCGAATGGCGACTACGTCGAAGGCACCATCCGCGATCTGCTGGCGCGTTTCGGCACTCACGAGCTGAACGCCTTGGCAGCGAGCTGGCGCATCTCCCGAGGGGGGGTGCCACGGGACCGGGCCGAACTGGTGGAGAACCTGGCCTTGCTCAACCCGCTGCAGCTGGTGGTCGAAGAGGGCCCCGACCTGGCATCGCTGGGTGACCTGCTTGACCCCCGCCTGGTGCGCCGGCGGTACCCCAACGGCTTGCCGACCTACGGGCCACTCACCGTCGTTGACGGTAAGCTCACCCTCCGCAGCGATCCGTACGGCCGTCCGTGGCGCTTGCGGCACGGTCGGGTGGTCAGCTCCGGCCAGGTGCATGCGTCCTATGAGCGACGCCTGGGGCGAGTGAACGTCAGTTTGCTCGAATTGGCGCAAAAACAGGGCCACTGGCCAACGACACTGGACGAGGCCAAAGTTATGGGCTTGTCCCTGCCCGTCCTGCCCGATGACGGAACCCTGCGCCTGGATGGCCGCCTCGTGGTGGTCGACTGGGCTGTGGAAGCCGGGGTGCCTTGGCAACTCCGCCAGGGCCCCAATTGACGTGTTAATATAGAGGGGGTTGTCATCGTCCCGGATCGACCCCGTTCTTGTGCTGACGAACCTTTCTGACGAGGTCCGTTCCGCCCCGGACCCTGCCTTGGTTGCGTAAACCAGCAGCAGAGACCTGGGGCAGGCCGGTCATTGTCAGCCCGGTTCTGCTACTAGACTCCGCCTCCCCCGTTGAAACCCCCGTCCGGCCCTTGGCTGGATGGTGACCCTGAGAGATCCCATGGCCAAGTCGACGCCCCCGGTCAAGAGCGCTCCCCCTGCTGCCCCTGTTGACGGCGCCCCCGCCGCGGCCGCTACCGCTGAGCCGATGTCGATCAAAGACGTCGTCGCCACGCTGGTGAAAAACAGCAAGGGCAAGGGCATGGTCACGTACGACCAGCTGAATGCTCTGTTGCCGGACGCGATGAACGATCCGGAGCAGCTTGACCAGGTCCTGGAGCAGCTCGACGGCAAAGGCGTCGAACTGGTCGAGGAAATGGGCGGCACCAGCGACGAGGTCAGCGAGTTCAGCGAAGACACCGGCGGCACGCGCGAGGGCGAAGAAGGCCGCGCGCCGTCCACCGGCCGCTATGAAGCCGCTGAAGCGACGCCCGATGGCGACGAAGCCGACATCGGCGAGAAGATCGACGATCCGGTGCGCATGTACCTGTCGCAGATGGGTGAAATCCCGCTGCTGACGCGCGATCAGGAAATCGAACTCGCCCGTCGTATCGAGATCTACCGCGATGGCTTCCGTCGCAAGGTCATGACCATGCCGGAAGCGATCCGTCGCGGCATCGGCTGGGTCGAAGAGCAGAAAGAAATCAAAGAACAGCAGGAAAAGAACGCCAAGAGCCACGGCTCGTCGCCGTCTCGTGATGATTACCTCGACCGCGCCGCCAACCACCTGGGCACGCTCAACCGAGTGGTCACCCACAGCTCGCCGCTCTCGGAGCAGGTGTGCAACGGTGAGGTGACCGTGCGCCAGGAGCAGCTCCTGCGCAATCGCCTGACCCGTGCCTACCGTCTGCTCGAAGAGATGGAGCTCGACGCCAAGACCGTCATCCAGGTCAAGGACGAGATGCTCGACATGCGCCGCAAGGTGCTGCGTCTGCGTCGCGAAATCGAGCAGAACAAGCGCAAAAAGGGCATGGTCAAAGAGAAGGAGCAGGAACTCATCAACCTCGCGCTGCAGATCGGTGAACCGATCGACCGCTTCCTTGAACGCTGCGTCGCGGTGTCCAAGCGCTTCCGTCTCTACGAAGAGGCGAAGCAGAAGCTGTCGTGTGGTAACTTGCGCCTGGTGGTGTCGATCGCCAAGAAGTACCGCAATCGTGGTCTGTCGTTCCTCGATCTGATTCAGGAAGGCAACGCCGGCCTGATGAAGGCGGTTGAGAAGTACGAGTACAAGCGCGGCTACAAGTTCTCGACCTACGCCACGTGGTGGATCCGCCAGGGCATCACCCGCGCGATCGCCGATCAGGCGCGGACCATCCGCATCCCGGTCCACATGATCGAGACCATGGGCAAGCTGCGGAAGATCCAGAAGGACATCCTGCAGGACACCGGCCGCGAGGCGACGATCGAGGAGGTCGCCGACCGCGCCAAGCTCAGCGTCGCCGAGTGCAAGCGCGTCATCCGCGTGTCGAAGCACCCGATCTCGCTGGACCGTCCGATCGGCGACAGCGACGACTGCTACTTCGGCGACTTCCTCGAGGACAAGAGCGCGGAGAACCCGGCCAACATCAGCTCGAACGAGCTGCTGAAGGAGAAGATCACCGAGGTGCTCGACACGCTCACCGATCGTGAACGTGAAATCATCTGCCTGCGCTACGGCATCGGCGATGGTTACACCTACACCCTCGAAGAGGTAGGTCGCCGCTTCAACGTGACGCGCGAGCGTATCCGCCAGATCGAAGCCAAGTCGATCAAGAAGCTGCAGCATCCGCTGCGCAGCCGGAAGCTGGAAGGCTTTATTGATACGAAGGCGCATTGAGCGCAGTCGTCAGATGATGGCTGTCACCAGACGCCGGCCGCAAGGTCGGCGTCTGGCGTTTCCAGTGGAGTTAATCGCTGATGCGTCCGCCGGGAGCCCGCCCGCCCTCGGCCGCTTTGCGCCACTACCAGAAGACTCGCCTCAGATGTTTCGTCTCCCCGACCGGTACCCGGTGGCGGTGGCGGCGCTTCCATGGTAGCCTTCCCGGCCATGTCACCAGAACTGCCCTTTACCATCATCCGTCATGGCGACCGCGTGTTGATCACCATCCATCGGGATGCGGGTCAGCATGAGGGCCTGATCACGCAGCAGAGCTACACCTGGATCCAGGATATGAAGGGCACGGTCGAACTCGACTTCGCCCAGCTGAACTCGGTCAACTCGCTGCTGGTCGCCTGGCTCTTCCACCTCGTCCAGGCCGGTCGCCTGTCGAGTCTGGTGATCCGCCGGGCCAATTCATTCGTCGTCAGTCAGCTGAAACAATTCTACCTCGACCGCTTCGTCACCATCACCTACGACGGCTGAGGTCCCGGCGGCTGAAACGGTTGGGGTCCGGCTGCGTGCGGCCCTGGTGTAGCCGGCGGTTTGGTGAAATGAAAATCCAAGTGGCAGGACGCCACGTCGATGCCGCTGACCGTCAACCACAACAGCGTGCGGATCGCCAGCACCGAACCCACCTGACGATCCTTCGCCGGGATCGGCGCTGGGATGCGCAGTTCCGGCAGATGCAGGGCCATCTCGAACACCGGCACTTGAGTTTCATTGATGACGATCTCGGCCTGGGCTTCCAACATCGGCCGCGCATTCGGAGCCGCACCGCGATCCATCATCGTCAACTTCATCGGATAGGTCCCCGGCTGCTCGACCTGCAGCCGGATATAGGCCTGGATGGAATGCAGCACCAGTTCGTCGTTCGGCGTCTGCCAATGGGTATAGGTTCCCGCGATGATCCATTTACCCGTGTCGGTGCGATACACCTGATCGGCGAGGATGAGCGTGCCGCGGATGTCGCGCAGGGGGGTGGTCATGGTGGCGTATTGTTCGGCGCGTGCGACGGAAGCCAAACGGTCTCCACGGTGGAGGGGTTCGCTGATTGTGTCCGCGGTTGTTCGGGGGCATGGTGCCCGACAAAGCCAGGAGGATCCATGCGGTTGCTCATTCCACTGTTGGCGTTCATCGCTCCGTTGTCCGCGGTCGAGTACCATTACCAGGATGCCAATGCGATGGTTGCCCTGGAGGGCACCGCCCGGCAGATGGGCGTGGAACTCTACCTTGATCCCGCCCTGGCGGAATCCGTTGCCGGTTTGCGCCTGACCCTGCA
The DNA here is from genome assembly GCA_031426335.1 of Planctomycetota bacterium. Taxonomy (GTDB): domain Bacteria; phylum Planctomycetota; class UBA11346; order UBA11346; family UBA11346; genus BOG-1363. The sequence continues at coordinate 30,476 of JANPLC010000169.1, read as the reverse complement.
GGGAAAGGCAATAACCTACGATGAACTGTGGTCCGGTGTCTGTGCCGAGATCGGCCGGTTGGTGACCAAACGCGAATCCATCGCCCTCGATTCCGGTGACCAAGTGGTGGTTGCCTACGAAATCATTGAGAACGCGGGCAAGCGCGTGCTCCTGGCGCGGCGCGCAGTGAAAAAGGCGAAATGACCATGCGACCAACGTCCATCACGCAATTCCCAATCATCGTGCTGCTGGCGGGATGCTCCTGCCTGGTCGCCGTCGAACCGGGAAACTATGGGGAAAATGCCTCACGTTTACGCATTCATATGAAAGACTTGCCGTTTGTGACCATCCTGGAAGCGATCAGCCGGCAGATCGAGCATCAGATCAACATCGATGTCCGTTTGAGCCGGATATGCACGACCGGCAGGACAAGTGTCGATTGGAACGCCACCGACTGGGTGAAGTCGATCAACGAGTTGTGCCAAGACATTCGCACCCGCGTCATTGCCGATGCGGCCTTCGAGATCGGACACCGGGATGACGTGTTTGTACGCCCGGAGATCATGGAGATGAACGGTCGCAACGAGGTGACCATCCGGCTGGAGATCCGCCGCGCGAAGTGACGGGCCGCGCCGCTGCGCGGCTCGACCTCACTTCACCGCCCACCGCTCATCAAAGAACCCTGCGTCCACAATCTTGCCCGGTGCCGTGTCGCTCGCTGGCGTACGGATGTCGATGACGGCCCAATCCGGTAGTTTGGGATTCTGCTGCGAGTTGGTCTTGTCGTGCGCTTCACGGAACGTCAGCCCGCTGTTGAGCAAGACGTATTTCGTCGGGTTGAGCGGATTCGGATAGATGCACGCGGGCACATTATGAGCGCCGTCGAATTTCTTCGTGCCTACCGTGACCGATGCGCCATCCCACTGCACCGGCAATTTACCCAGCACTTTGGCGGTCACGCTGTTGGCCGTCGCATCGCCCCACAGGATCAAGTTGGAGGAGGCGATGTCTTCGGCAGTGACCTCGCTGTCCTGTTTTACGCGCGCTTCACCGCGCATCAGCGCTGACCAGCGCGTGCGTTGGTGCGCGCTTTCGTTTTTCACCCAGCTGTCGACTGCGGCATCGGCGCAGGGTTTGGACGGCAGGACGATCAGGAACCGGCTCATGAAGGCGTCGTCGATCGGGCCCTGTAATCCCGGTGTTTTGTGCAGGCCGGTGGGCGTTTCGTCCTTGGCCAACGCCCAGGTCTCGCCACTGCGTTCGAACACTGCGCCGCCTTTACTGGCACCGACCTTTAGCGCTTGGCCATCAAGGGTCACGCTGCTGCCGCTCTTCAACTTGGGCCACGTCAGGCGCAGACGCGTGATGTTGCTGGTGGTGGCGGTGACGCCCTTGGCATCCGCCTGGGCGTCGACGCACGCATCTTTCCAGTGTTCGCCGAGGCCAAGCGCTTCGACCCAATACTGCCTGGCGTAGCGCAAGGTCTTGGTCTGGAAGTAGACCTGCTCCGGCATGGTGTTGCGACCTTTGGCCAGGGCCGCGGTGGTGAAGGCCATCACCTGCTTGAGGTAGTCGGGATGGTATTTGTGCCCCGTCTTCGGCGCGATGAGGTGTTCCAGCTTCTTGCCGTGGGCCTCGTAGGCTTCGCCTAGGATGATGCCGGCCTTCATCTGCGTATCTTCGTCACCGCTGTAGGCGATCACCGGGATATTGAAGAGATTGCGCACGTAGTCCGGCGAATCGTAGAGGCCCCACAGCGTCGCCTCCCACGTCGGGGTCTCTTCGATCTTGAGGTTGAGGTAACGCCGCGTCTCCGCGAAACCCGCGCCAGCATGCATCACCGCCCAGTAGTCGGCGTAGTGCGCACCCAGGTGTTTCGCGCCAGCGCCGCCCATCGAAAATCCCATCAGCGCCACGCGATCCGGATCGATCTTGTATTGCGATTGCACGTGGGTGATCGCCTCCAGCACATCGATCTCACCGGCACTCTTGAAGCCGACGCATTGGCGACCGAAGACGTGTAACACGATGCCGTCCGCAGGTTTGATCTCGCTGCCACCGCCGGCGCGGCCCTTGATGAAATGCAGATCGGTGTCGTTGTCGCCGCGGCCGTGCAGCCAGACATAGAGCGGGCACGGTTTGCCAGCGTCGAGTTTGTCGGGGATGATCAGACCGTAGGGCTGCACCGAATCGTCGATCGACGACATATAGCCGCGTACCACCGCACCACGCTGGGTGGTCCACGGTGCACTCTTCAGTTTGTCGAGACGTTCCCGCGCTTGCGTCAGCGCCCAGTCGGCTTTCGGCAGGTCCTTCGCGAGATCATAGAACTCACGGTGCCGCAGCGCGAGATCCACCGCCTTGGTGAAGAGCGCCACGTCGGGCGTGAGGGGGGCGTTCTGATTCGCCAAGGCCGCGTTCAGCTCATCCACCGCGCTGCGTAGGCGCGTCAGGTCGGCAGCGGGGATCTCCTTGCCCACCGGCGGCAGTTTGCGCGCGATGCTCGGCCAGCCTTCAGCGGTCGTGGCAAGCGAGGAACAAACCAGCAAGGCGAGCAACGGTCGGAGCATGGGAGTCCTGTTGAGAAGGATGCAGCAGATACACCAGTGTTGTCGCCCCCGTTGTCGAACCAACCCAGCGGGTTTGGCGTTGCAGTGGTGGATCCGCGCAGGTTGTTTCGCCATCCGGAAGCCGACGCGGGTCTGGTGTTCTGTGTTCGATCCATGGCCGGCTTCAGGCGGACTCGCTGACTGACGCACTCACGCACCGCGCAGAGGCACGCGGCGCCGCGTCAGTTCGTCGCACTCGCTGTCCAGAATGGCGCAATTCATCTACCACGGGCTGGCGTGCAGGATGCAGGGCTGTGCAGGGGAGTGGTTTCTCCCGTTACACCCAGGCCGGAGGCTGACACATAGCCGCACATGGCCACGGCGTCTTTCGATCGTGACGACATCACCCTGGTCCGCGCCGCCCTCGACGCGGAGCTGCCGCGGCTGCGTGCCTTTCTGCGTCACCTGCTGCCGCCGGCGGATGCCGACGACGTGGCGCAGGATGTGTGCCTGGAGGTCCTACGCAGCCCAGGCGTGTTGCTGCGCGGTGACAATCCCGGCGCCTACCTGCGTGGCATCGCGCGCCATCTGGCCAGCCGTCATCGCCGCCGTTACCCGCGGCATCAGGCGGTGGAGGAATACGTCGCTTTGAGTTGGGACCAGGTCGAGCCGGAGGATCACGCGCAAGAACAGGCCGCACTCAAAGCCTGCATGGCTGGCCTGGGCGAGCGGTTGCGGCAGATGCTCGACCTGCGCTACCAGGAGGGCCTCAACGCCAGTCAAATCGGTGAACGTCTGAGTATGTCCGCGGATGGGGTGCGGATGGCGTTGATGCGAGGCCGCAACGCGCTGGCCCGTTGCCTGGGTGGCCGCTTGGCGACCCAGGATGCGGAGCGTGCGCCATGAGCGAACCGTGCGTCACCTGGCGCGAGCGCGTCGGCGGCATGCTCGATCCCGAGGTGCCAGCGGCAGAGGCCGGCGCGTTCATCGCGCACCTGCCGGGCTGTCCTGGGTGTCGTGCGGTGGTCGAGCAGGTCATCCGCTGCGAACGCCTGCTGCACACCGCGGCGACCCAGGCCGCACCGCAACGGGCGCCAGAACGCCGTGGTTCATCGACCTCCACTCTCCGCCGCACCACCGTGCGTCGTCGCCGCGTGCGGCGTGTGTCGTTCACGCCGTGGATCGCCGGTGCGGCGGCGTTGTTACTGGTGGCGGTGGTCGCCGGGGTCATGGGACCATCGTCCAGCACCACGGCCTTCGCCACCGTCGAGAGCGCCACAGCGTTGTCGTCCGCTGATGGCCAAGCGCTGAGAGTGGGAGCGACGTTGGTTTCTGGTGCTGAATTGCGCGGCGGACCAGCGCAGGTGCGCCTTGCCGACGGCACGCGGTTGTGGCTCGACGCCGACAGCCGCCTGAGCTTGACCAGCAACGCGACGCTCCGTGCTGGTGGAGGTGCCGGCGTGTTGCTTCGCCTCGACGACGGCGCGGTCGGCGTGTCGGCCAAACCGCAGGATCCGACGGCACCGCTCGCAGTGCAGACACCACTCGCCGAATCGGTGGTGGTCGGCACCGCCTTCCGCGTCGCGCACGACAGCAGCGGCAGCGAACTGACGGTCAGTAGCGGTACGGTCAGACTGGTGAGCAAGGACGGCGAGCGCCTGGTCACTGCCGGCAGCCACGCGCGCGTCGAGGTCGCCCCGCCGCCGGCCACGCTGATCGCCAGCTTCAGCGCGTCATCGGCTGTTGGCACCACCTCCGATGGACAACCGCTCAATGGCTGGGCCGGCAATGGCAACCTGCTGGCGCAACCACCCAGCGGCAGTCAGCAACCGATCCTGCGTCCCCTGGGCAAAGGGTATGGCCTGTGTTTCAACGGGCGTGATCAGCGCTTGGCGACGTCAGTCCAGACCTTCGCTGCCCAGCATGGGCTGACTCTCATCGCGCTGGTTATCCCGATCAATCCTGGGCGGGATCAGCGGGTGGTGGCCTTGAACGATGGCGGCCGCGAACGCGTGGCGTTGGTGCGCCACGACCTCAGCCCAGGTGCCATCGCCGCGCTGGTTGATGGCAGCGAACGCGTGCGGGTCGAGGTGCCGGAAGGGAAATATTGGTCGGTCGCCTGTCGTTGGCAGGCCGACGGTGGCGTGGTGCTCAACACCGGAGCTGGCGCGGGTAAACGCGTGGCGGCGGCGGTGCCGACCGGCATCAGCGCACCACAACTGACTTTTGGTGGCTCGCCCAGCGGGCGGGCGTTGGAAGGCGACATCATCGCGATCGAACTGCACGCCGGCGTGCTTGATGATGCGGCGCTCGCAGCGCGCGTGCGTGCCCTCGCTAGTGCCAACCGCTTTCCGCTGACCAGTTGGTGAACATGCAGATGGTAAACTTCACTCGAGGAATCATGGAAAACGTGCATCAATCGCTCCAGGCTTGCGACCCCGGTTCCGGTGTCCGGGTCACTCGTATTCCTCGTCTCAACCCGAATAGCGGAGGATCTATGGCTACTGCGTACGAACTGTCGGGTCATGTGGGTGCTGTTGGTCGGCACGCAGTTGGACTGGTGCTGCTGATGGTGCTCCTGCTCGGCCTGCTGCCGGGAAAAGCCCATGCCGCCAGCATCCCCGCCGGATTCGCCGAGACCCAGATCGCCACCGGCCTGGATCCCACCACCATGACCTTCGCGCCGGATGGCCGGCTGTTCCTCTGCGAAAAACCTGGGCGCGTCCGCGTGGTGAAGAACGGTGCCATGCTGGGCACACCGTTCGTCGACTTCAGCAGCGTGGTCGACAACGAGAATGAACGCGGATTCATGAGTGTGTGTTTTGATCCATCGTTCAGCAGCAATGGCTACGTCTACGTCTACTACACGCGCAAAGAGGGCACGCGCCGCTTCCACCGCGTCGGGCGCTACACCGCCAACGGCGACGTCGCCAGCGGCGGCGAGACCGTCATCATCGACCTGAGCGATCTCGGTGGTGCCGGCAATCACAACGGCGGCGGCTTACGCTTTGGTCAGGACGGCAAGCTCTACATCTCGACCGGCGAGAACGCCAACGGCGGCAACGCGCAGAATACCGGCAACCAGTTGGGTAAACTGCTGCGCATCAACAAGGACGGCAGCATCCCAACCGACAATCCCAACTACGGTAGCTACAGCGGTAACAACCGCGCGATCGTTGCGCTCGGCTTGCGCAACGCCTTCACCCTCGCCGTGCAGCCGGTCACGGGCCTGCTCTACGTCAACGATGTCGGCGCCGGATATGAAGAGATCAACCGCTACGACACCAACCTCGCGCCCGTGCATCGCAATTTCGGCTGGGACAACATAGATGGCCCCATCGGTGGCCAGACTCCGCCGACCGGCTACCTCAATCCGGTGCATGCCTACAACACCAACAAGAGTGCGATCTGTGGCGGCGACTTCTACAATCCGGCCAGCCCAGGCGTCGATGCCTTCCCAGGGACCTACACCGGCAAGTACTTCTTCTGCGACTACGCCGGCTGGATCAAATACCTTGATACCGGCACCGGCACGCGCACGGATTTCGCCACCAGCGCCGCGCGCCCGATCGATGTCGAGATCGCTCCCGACGGTGCGTTGTGGTACATCGCCCGGGCCGGCATCGGCGGCGGATCGAATGAGGACAACAAGTCATCGAGCGACGGCTCGTTGTGGCGCATGCGCTGGACCGGCGGCGGTCAGGCGAATCGCGTCGCCTTCACCCAGCAGCCGACCACGGTGAATGCCGGAGCGACCATCACCCCGGCGGTGCGCGTAACCGTGCAGGATTCCTCGGGTAATACGGTGCCCTCATCAACGGCGACCGTGACCCTGGCCATCGGAACCAATCCCAGCGGCGCGACGCTCGGCGGCACCACCTCGGTGGCGGCGGTCAGTGGCGTGGCGACCTTCAGCAACCTCAGCCTGAACAATGTGGGCACTGGTTATACCCTGACGGCGTCGTCCTCTGGTTTGACCGGCGCCACCAGCAACACCTTCAACGTCCAGGCGCAGGTGGCCACGCCGGTGATCACGCCCGACGGCGGCAGCTACTCCGGCCCGGTGTGGGTGCAGATTACCACCGCGACCACTGGCACCACCATCCGTTACACCACGGATGGTTCGACCCCGACCGGTTCCTCGACGGCCTACAGCGCGCCGTTCCAGCGCACGGCGACCACCACGGTGCGCGCGTTCGCCACACGCAGCGGATTTACCGATAGCGCCGTCGCTTCTGCCACCATCATCGTCAGTGGCTCCACCGCGTATGGCATGGATACGCGGCCGCCGGTCACCGGCATCGTCATGCCCGCTGCAGTGACTGGCGGGTTGCCGGCGACGCTGTCTGCCACCGGTGTGTTCAGCACCACCAGTTCCATGACGGTAAATGCCGGCATCGTGCCCTACACCGTCAACAGTCCCTTGTGGTCGGACAATGCCAGCAAGCTGCGTTGGGTCGCGCTGCCTGGTTCCGGCAAGATCGGCTTCAACGCCACCGGCGAGTTCACCTGGCCGGGTGGCACCGTACTGGTGAAACATTTCGAGATCGCCAAAGCGGCTGGCGGCACGCGACGCTTGGAAACTCGTTTGCTGGTGCTCGATGCCGCCGGCACCAACGGCTACGGCGTGACCTATAAGTGGCGCGCTGACAACAGCGACGCCGATCTGGTGGTCGCGGGCGGTGCCGATGAGGTCCTCAGCGACGTCACTGGCGGCCAGACCTGGCATTACCCCTCACGCGACCAGTGCCTGCAATGCCACACCGCGAACGCGGGTTTCGTGCTGGGGCCGAAAACGCGCCAGCTCAACGGGACGTACACCTACCCGTCGACCAGCCGCAACGACAACCAGCTGCGCACCTGGAACTACCTCCAGATGTTCACCACCCGCATCGACGAAGCAGCGATCGGCGGGCTGCGCAAGACCGTGCCGCTGACGGATACCGTCGCGTCGCTGGAGACGCGCGTGCGTTCGTACCTCGACGCCAACTGTGCGGGCTGCCACCGCCCAGGCGGCACCGGTGCGGCGATGGACGCGCGTTTCGACACGCACCTGGACAGCCAGGGCCTCATCCATGGTGATTTGCGTGATGCGCTGGGTATCGCCGGAGCGAAGGTCGTGGTGCCGCAGGACCTCGCCAAGTCGATCCTGCATTTCCGCATGCAGAGCACCGATCCGGTGCGGCAGATGCCGCCGGTGGGGCGCAACGTGGTGCACAGCGAAGCGGTGACGCAGGTGGCGCAGTGGATCGCATCCTTGCCCAACGGCAGCGGGCTGAAGGGCGAGTACTGGACCGCCCAGGACAAGACCTTCACCGGTGCGGCGACGGTTACGCGCACGGATCCGACCGTCGACTTCGTGTGGGGCGCCGCGCCGGCCACCGGCGTGTCGTCAGACACCTTCACCACCCGTTGGACCGGCAAGGTCCAGCCGGCGGTGAGCGAGACCTACACCTTCTTCGCCACGACGGATGACGGTGTGCGTCTGTGGGTGAACAACCAGCTGCTGGTCGACCAGTGGGTCGACCAAGGGCCGACCGAACGCAGCGGCACCATCGCGCTCACGGCCGGACAGCAGTACGACGTGAAGATGGAGTACTTCGAGAACACCGGCGGAGCCGAAGCGCACCTGCGATGGTCGAGTGCCTCGACGCCCAAGGCGATTGTGCCGATGTACCGCCTGTTCCCGGCCGCGAGCGGCGGCCAGACCTTCGCCAGCTTGGTGGTGACACCCGCGACCGCGACCGTGGTGAACGGTGGATCGGTACGTTTCCGTGCGGAAGCCCGTGACAGTGGTGGCGCACCGCTCAGCACGCAGCCGACCATCACCTGGACGGTGAGCGGCGGTGGCAGCATCGCCGCGGACGGCACCTTCACCCCGACCACCGTCGGCGGGCCCTACACCGTGACCGGTTCGGCCAGCGTCAGTGGCACGACGCACACCGACACCTCGCCAGTGACAGTGACGGCGGCCTTCGCGGCGAAGATCAACTTCCAGCCGGCCACCGCACCGACGGTAGCGGGCTGGCAGGTCGATGCCGGGCTGGTGTATGGCGCGCGCAGTAGCGGCCTGACCTATGGCTGGAACGCCGACGTCGCGGATACCCTGCGCGACCGCAATCTGCTCAGTGATCAGACCCGCGACACCTTGGTGCACTTCCAGAAACCCATCGTGCCCGATGCGGTGTGGGAACTCGCCGTCCCCAATGGCACGTATCAAGTGGTCGCGGTCAGCGGTGATCCTGGGCACTTCGATTCAGTGTTCCGCACCACGGCCGAGGGCACGCTGATCATCAACGGCACTCCGACCACGGGCAGTCGCTTCGTCGAGACCGTCGCCGGTGGTGCGACGGTGATCGTCACTGATGGCAGACTGACGCTGCGCAGCGGCAGCGGCGCGGCGAACAACAAGCTGAACTCCGTCGAAGTCGTCCAAGTCCCGGTCGCGATCCAGTAAGGAGGGCAAAGTCATGCACCATCATCCCGCACGTTACCTCACCCTGCTGACTGCCACCGTGGTGTTCGCCGTGCTGCTCACCGCCTGTGGCGGCGGTGGCGGCGGAGGAGACAGTGGATCGAGCGGCACCGTCACCCTGACTTACCCCAGCGGCCGCATCATGGCGGTCGGCCAGTACGAGCCTGGCACCACCACGCGCATCGGCGAGTGGAAGGAATACTTCGACCAGGACGGTTCACCGCAGCAATGGCGCAAGACCTACGTCAGCGGTTCGTGGGACCAGACCAAGGACTGGCGCGAGTGGAACAACGACGGGTCGATCAGGAACGACGTGTCAGACCACTAGTCCGGTTCTTTGTGAGGCGCCTGTTGCCCAGCACTCACGTGCTGGCCGTGACCCATACGTCGGCAAACAAAGCGAAACCGCGAGAAAAACCGCCGGGAGCGCGGCCGCCCTCGGCCGCATTCCTTTACGACGAAGCACATCGGATGGGTTGCGACATGGTACGAGGTGGTGCCCCGTTTTCAGGGACTCGCTGATTATTTCTGGTTTGTGCGGAATGCGGCCGGGGGCGGCCGCGCTCCCGGCGGTCGGTTCTGCTTCGCTTACGACCACCTTTTAACTTATGGGTAATGGCAGCACTCACGTGCTGGGGGCGCCCCGTTCCGGGGCTCAGCGCGTGCCGGCTTCTGGGGTCGGCGTTGGCGCCACTATCGCTGGTGTCGCCGCGGCGGTTGGTACCGCTGCAGGCTTCTCGAACACCACCGAGAAATCCGCGAACCACGCGTAGATCGCCAGCACGGTCACCACCAGCGCCGCGGCCACTGGCTTGGTCCAGCGCCACGAGGTCATCTCGACGTCGCCGGAATGTTCGTGGACCCAGGCTTCGGCGTGCGGCGAGACGAGCGTCATTACCACCATGATGGTACACAACAGCAGGAACACGACGCCTAGGAAGTGGAAGCCGCCGAATTTGTTGACCTGTTCGTCGAACGCTGGGATGAAGTAACCCGCGGCGATAATGATCACGCCGAGCGACAATCCGACTTTGGCGGCAGACGCCGGCATGCGGCGCAGCAGCAGGCCCATCAGCACCACCGAGAAGATCGGGATGAAGTAGAGGCCGTTCATCTTCTGCAGGTAGCCGAAGATGCTGTCCTGGCCGACCAGTAAGGGTGCGACCAGCATCGAGACGATCGCCACGACGGTGCTGAAGTTCTTGCCCGCCTTGACCACTTGCAGCTCGCTGGCGTTCTTGTTCACCAGACCGTGGTAGATGCCAAGCGAGAACAGCGTCGAAGTGCTGTTGAGCGCACCGCAGAACGAACTGAGCACCGCGCCGGCCATGGCGGCGAGGAAGAAGCCGGTCAGCCACGGCGGAAGCACGGTTTTCACCAGCAGGCCGTAGGCTTGGTCGGGTTTGAGATCCGGATGCGAGCCGGCGAAGAGGTAGAAGGCGATGATGCCCGGCAGCACCAAGTACAGCGGCCCGAGCAGCTTCAGCGCACCAGTCAGCAGCACGCCCTTCTCGCCCGCTGCTCGGCTGCTGGCGGCGAAGGTGCGTTGGATGATCTGTTGGTTGGTGCACCAGTAGAACGTCGTCAGCAGGATGACGCCGGTGAACAACGAGAAGAACGGCACCGACTGTTTCGGTCCGCCGAGCGAGTTGAATTTCTCCGGATGGGCGGTGGTGATGTTGTTGATGCCAGCGACGATGCCCGAACCCTTGCCGGCGGCGTCGAGACCAAACCACACGATGAGGAAACCGCCGATCAGCAGCAGCACGCCATTGAAGGTGTCCGACACCGCGATGCCGCGCATGCCACCGAAGATGGCGTAGAGCGAGCCGATGATGCCGACCAGCCACACTGAGAACCACATCGCCGCCGTGTCGCTGGAAAATCCGAACAGGCCTTTGACGTCGACGATGGTATTAAGTCCCAGCGCACCGGTGTAGAGCACGATCGGCAGCAGGATGACGGTGTAGGCGATCAGGAAGATCAGGTTGCAGATCACCTGCGTGGTGTGATCGAATCGCAGTTCCAGGAATTGCGGCACGGTGCTGATGCCGCTGCGCAGGAACTTCGGCAGGAAGAACAACGCCATCAGCACCAGCGACAGCACCGACACCACTTCCCACGCCATCACGCTCAGGCCGTCGCTGAAGGCCGCACCGTTCAGGCCAACGAGCTGCTCCGTCGACAAATTCGTCAGCAGCAATGAGAAGGCGATGTACACCGCTCCGAGCGAGCGACCAGCCAGGAAATAGCCGGTCGAAGTGTCCTGTTTCTGCCGCCGCACGATCAGCCACGTCCCCAGGCCCACGAGGCTGGTGACGATGAAGAATGAAATCAGGGTGAAGGCGGTGTCCATACGACGGCTCCAATGCGGGGAATCTGAGGGAAGCGGCGCAGTGTGTGGCGGATGCCCTGGGAGCAATGGGAGGGCACGAAATCACGGGTTTGGTCGCCAGCACACGGCGTTCGGCCTCAGGACCAGAATGATTTCACCCGTTGGTGACCAGCTCCATCAACACCTGCGCCGCGCGCGCCGGATCTTCTTCCGCGCCGAGTTCGCCCGCTAAACGCAACCGCTCGACGATCGCCTGCTGCAACAACATCCGCGCCTTGGCCAGTCTGCGATGACACGAGGTGAGGGGGATGTCGAGTTCCAGCGCCACATCGCGCAGCGTCTTGCCCTCGATCAGATTGGCTTTGAGCACCGCATAGGCCTCGGGCTCCAGCGTGCCGTCGCCGGCCCAGCGTTGCAGGTCATCAAGCGCCTGCTGCAGCACGCTGAGCGCCCAGGCGCGGTCCATCGCCTGACGTTGATCCGGTGCCGGCACATCGCCGGCCAATCGATCGACCATCGGCGAGTCGTCCTCTCCGGCGGCATCGATACTGGCGTGGTCACGCCGGCGCTCGTGGCGGATGGCGTTGAGCGCCGCCAGCCACGCAAGGTTCATCAGGTAATAACGGAAGCGCGATCCACTGCCGGGTGCCGCCCGTGACAGCAGCTCCGGCTTACGCATCAAGTCGAGCAGCACATCCTGGATCACATCGTCGACCCGTTCGCGGCGTTCGCCGGCCAACCGTCGGCGTAGATATTCACCCACCGCGTCGGCATAGAGCCCGATCAACGCCGCTGCTTGCTGCGGCTGGTCCGGCAGACGGGCGATCAAACTCCAACGAGTAGCGGGGAAATCGACGGGCATGTGCGCTCCACCCTGCGGATACGGGCGAGGGTTCAACCCCAGGACGCCCGCTCTGATTGACGCTTTCCCATCAAGGAAGTAGGCTTCAATCGCGTCGCCGCCCCGGGGGACGCCAGCCCGAACGGTCCCATGCTCACCAACCGCGCCAAGTACGCGATCAAAGCTCTCCTGCACCTCGCCCGCAAACGCGGGGAAGGCCCGGTTGGCGCTAGTGTCATTGCGGAAGCTGAGCACATCCCACTGAAGTTCTTGGAGCTGATCCTGCTCCAGCTGCGCAATCATGGCATCATCCGCAGCAAGGTCGGTAAGGGCGGCGGCCATGAAATGGTGAAGGAACCGGAAGAGATCACTTTGTTGATGGTGGTGCGCGTCATCGACGGGCCGGTGGCACCCTTGCCGTGCCTGAGCCACACGGCTTATCAGCGCTGCGATGATTGCGACGATGAGAAGACCTGTGGCACTCGTCGTCTATTCAAGACCGTGCACGACGCCGCGATCGAGAGCATGTCCTCGATGACGCTGGCCGATGCTGTCCGCGTCAAAACATCCGGAACCCGCAAGTCCTAGCGGGGCTTGGCCCCAGCCCGACTTCGCCGCTGCGCGGCTCGCATGCTGCGCATGTCACCGCTTCGCGGTGATCAGTCTGTTGCGACCCCGGCCGCGCCAGGGCATCCCGCTCGCGGGATCAAGCCGGTCTCCATCTCGCTTGCTCCTCGCGCCTTCGGCGCTGCGGGGCTGCGCTCGCGCTTCGGCCTACCGCAGGCTCCGCCTGCTGCCAGCTTCGCTGGCCGGCCTTCGCCCATCGCGCGCGCAGGCGCACTCGGGGGATTGTTGTTCGCGGGGCGAGCAGCGCAGGAGCGCGGCGCAGCCGGATGCCGGTGGCATCCGCCGCCCGTAGCGAAGGCAGGAGCCGAAGCGAAGGGATGCCCGCTACACCCGCCAAGGCCTCGCCGGCCCTGGACCCGCACTCGCTGCTACCGTGATCGGCGGAAAACGTAACTCGCCAAGTCAAACTGTGAACTCGCAAGGACTCTAGTCCGGACCACGTTCGATGTGCTGATTTTACCCGCCGTTTAAATCCTATTTGACAGATGGGAGTAAGGATGTATTCATGCGATCCTCACGCGCCACCACCCATGCCAGACCCCACGCCAGCCGCACCACTTCCGCCCAACTCTCAGCCCTCCACGCAAGAGGTGGAGCTCCTCCGCCTCCTGCGCGGAGTTCGTTTTGGCCAAGTGGTGGTGCAGGTGCATGACGGTCGCCTAGTCCAGATCGAGCGCACCGAGCGCTATCGCACTGATACCCGCGAGCCAACGCGCAGCCCCTAGATTTTTCCGCGTCATCTGACGCGTCTGACCGGACCACCGGCGGACTACCAAAAAAAGTTTACGCCGCCGCTGACCGGACCACCGGAAGCCAAGCCATGAGGTCATCCCCATGCTTCGTTTCCGTTCGCCGACTTTGTTCACCATCGCTACCCTCGCGGTCGGCGTCTCCTCCATCCATGCCGCCGACGAGGTTCCAACCCTTGAGCAGCGACTCCAGGCGCTCGATCAGGAAGTGAAGATCCTCAAACGCAAAGGCGAGATCGCTGCTGAAGAAGCGGCGGCCAAAGCCGTTACTGCCAAGGACGCACCGAAGTTCACGGCCAACGCGAAGGATGGTTTCTCGCTCTCGTCGGCGGATGGTGCCTACAAGCTCAAGTTCGGTGGTTCGGCTCAGCTCGAAGGCGTCTACTTCCTCGGTGATGATGACGTTCCCAAGAACAACACCTTCTTCGTCCGGCGCATACGGCCGTACCTGCAAGGCACCGTTGCCAAGTATTTCGACTACAACCTGGTGCTCGACTTCGCCGGTGGTGGAACCGGCACGGTGCTCGATGCCAACGTAACCGCCAACATCATCCCCGAATTCAAGATCCAGGCGGGTCGCTTCAAGACGCCGTTTGGCCTGGAATACCTCCAGAGCGATCCGGTCACCGCCTTCATCGAGCGCGGTTTTCCGACGCAGTTGGCGCCCGGACGCGATGCCGGTGTGCAGGTGCTGGGTGAAGTATTCTCCAGTCGTCTGGCGTATCAGCTGGGCATCTTCAACGGGCCGACGGATCGCACTGATCGCGATACCGACAGTTCCGACGACAAAGAAGGGATCGCCCGGCTCTATGCGACTCCGTTCAAGGACAGCGGCATTGAAGCCCTCGAAGGATTGAACATCGGAATCGCGGGTTCCTATGGTCAGGATGATCCGGTGCGCAACGCCACCAACACCGCCATCACGGCCAGCAGCTTACCGACCTTTGTGTCGCCAGGCGGCACGCAGTTTTTCGGTTATGCAGGAACGGCCATCGCGGCGGGCGAACGGGCGCGCTTCTCGCCGCAGCTCTACTACACGTGGGGCGCGTGGGACGTGCTGGCCGAATACGTCAGCTCCAGCCAGGAGGTGCGTACGGCTACTTTTGCCACCAACGTCAACCTGAGCGATCCTCGCAAGGTCACCAACACCGCATGGCAGCTCGAATCGGGCTATGTGCTCACGGGTGAAAACGCCAGCTTCCGTGGGGTTTCGCCAGCAGGTGGTGGTGTTGGAGCGACCGGATGGGGAGCGCTGCAGGTGGTCCTGCGCGTGAGCGAATTGACGGTAGATCAGGACATTTTCGACAACGGCCTGTCGTCGCGTGCGACCTCGGCGGAGAGCGCGCTCAATCTGGGTGTCGGACTCAACTGGTGGCTCAACCGCAACGTGCGCATCGCGCTCAACTACGACCACACCACCTTCGAAGCGGGTGGCGGCGGCTCCAACGCCAATCCGGTGGACAAGGAGGATGAGCAGGTCATCCGCTCGCGTCTGCAGCTGGTGTTCTGATCACTGTTGGCAGCAACCTTCCACGACGCCGACAAACTCCTATTTGACTGATGGGGGATTGATGTGTATTGACTACTCTCGTCAGCGGGCACTGCACTGCAGTACCGCTGACCGCGCCGGATTTAGGCCGCTACTTGCCGGGGGCGCGTTAAAAATTTCTCGGACTAAAGGTGGGCGGGCAGTCCAACAGCACGGTTTTCACCGTGGGTTGCGCTGCCCACCAAGCCCAACCTGGCCGGAACCGCGATCTCGCACCCGTAAGGGAGTACGATCGCTTACCGCGATCCGCCATCAGGCGGATCCACAGGAGGGCAGCATGCCCGACTTTGTGAAACGACACGCCACGTCTCAGAACCGGGACCGAATGCGGGATTGTTGTCGACGCTGAACCGTCTCGCTCGCTGACCAGTTGGTCGCGATCGTAGTCAGCTTCCCCACCATCCGGAGATCACCGCCACGCCGAGCGCCGCTCGACGACAGGGAATCTCCATACCTCTTTCACGCACGAGTCTGCCATGAACACCCGAAAAAATATTCCTCAACCCCACCCCTCAACCACCACCCAAGTCTATACCATCCAGTCGCCGCACTTCTCGCAGGCACCGATTGCCACCGACCTCGATCACCTCGACGAGGTCGCAGCGGCCCACGCCAGTGATGAGTTCGAGCGCCTGATCGACCTAATCCTCACCCGCGAGATCGTGCCGGTTTCGCCGTTCGATCGAGTCGAGGTCATCGACCACGCACTCACCGCGGTTCACGTGCGGGTCATCGACGGTGCCGAACGCGGCCGCCAGGGCTGGATCCCCTCCGCCTGGCTGCACGGCGTCGGCTCCGTGGTCACTGTAAGAGACGAATCGCCCGTCGCCGACCTGACGGCGGCCTAAGGAGCACACCATGACCACCAGCACCTACACGGAACCAGCTGCAGCACGCTCCACGTTGTCACTGAGCGAAGCGGAACTTCTCCGACAGCTGCGCTCCGTCCGCTTCGGCCAGATCACCGTGCAGATCCACGATGCCCGCATCGTGCAGATCGAACGCACCGAGAAGCTGCGACCAGATTCCCGCCAGCCCTGACCACTCATCCACCAACCAGCACCTCAAGGACCACTCCCATGAAAAATCCACTGCTCTCTCTGTTGGCGCTCGCCGCCCTGACCGTCGGCACCACCGTCGCCGCCGATCCCATCACCTTGCTCAACGTGTCGTACGATCCGACGCGCGAGCTCTACAAAGACTTCAATGAGGTCTTCGCCGCCTTTTGGAAAACCAAGACTGGCCAGCAGGTCAGCGTCAGCCAATCACATGGCGGTGCGGCCAAACAGGCACGCGCGGTGATCGACGGCCTGCAAGCCGACGTGGTGACGCTCGCGCTCGCCTACGACATCGATGCCATCGCCGAGAAGGCCAAGGTCCTGCCCAAGGACTGGCAGAGCAAGCTGCCCAACAACAGCGCACCGTACACCTCGACCATCGTCTTCCTGGTGCGCAAAGGAAACCCGAAGGGTATCAAGGACTGGAACGACCTGGCCAAGCCTGGCATCGGCGTGATCACGCCCAATCCCAAGACCTCTGGTGGCGCGCGCTGGAATTATTTGGCGGCGTGGGGCTACGCGCTGAAGAACAACGGCAACGATGAGGCCAAGGCCAAACAGTTCGTCGCCGACATCTTCAAGAACGTCCCCGTGCTCGACTCGGGTGCGCGTGGCTCGACCACCACCTTTATCCAGCGTGGTATCGGCGATGTGTTCATCTCGTGGGAAAACGAGGCCTTCCTGGTAACCAATGATGTTGGCCAGGGCCAGTTCGAAATCATCGTGCCGTCGCTCTCCATCCTCGCCGAGCCGACCGTGGCGCTGGTGGAGAAAGTCGCGGCCAAAAAAGGCACCACCGAGGTGGCCAAGGCCTACCTGGAGTTCCTCTACACCGAGCAGGGCCAAGAGATCGCGGCTAAGCACTACTACCGTCCGCGTCTGGCAGCGGTTGCCGCCAAGTTCGAGAAGCAGTTCCCCAAGCTCGACCTGATCACCATCGATGAGGTGTTCGGCGGCTGGCAGAAGGCCCAGAAGACCCACTTCGAAGATGGCGGCACGTTCGATCAGATTTATCAGCCGAAATAACCGATTGCCCCTGTCCGGGGTCCGGAGGTCCGGAGGTCCGGAAGTCCCGTGTGCGTCGATCGCCGCGGTGACTTCCGACTAAAAGACTTCCGGACTTCCGGACTTCCGGACCTCCGGACTCATCAAAGGAACCCATGCGCACCCTTGCTGCTCAACGTTCGGTCATACCCGGTTTCGGGCTCACCCTCGGACTCACGCTCACCTACCTCAGTCTGTTGGTGCTGATCCCGCTTTCAGCGCTGGTGATCAAAACTCTGGAACTCGACTGGGCGACCTTCTGGAAAGCGGTGTCGAGCCCGCAGGTGGTGGCGTCGTACAAACTCAGCTTTGGTGCCTCGTTTGTCGCCGCGCTGGTGAACGTGGTTTTCGGCCTGCTGGTCGCTTGGGTACTGGTGCGCTACCGTTTCCCCGGACGTCGCATCGTCGACGCTCTGGTCGATCTGCCCTTCGCTTTGCCAACCGCGGTGGCGGGCATCGCGCTCTGTGCGCTCTACGCGCCCAACGGTTGGATCGGCTCGCAGTTCAATCACACGGGATTCATTGGGCAGTTCTTCCCAGGCACCGGCTGGGCGGCGACGCACCTCTACACGCCGGTGTCGCCAGAGGGGGGCATCAAACTCGCCTACACGCCACTCGGCGTGACCATCGCGCTGATCTTCATCGGCCTGCCGTTTGTCGTGCGCACGGTGCAACCGGTGCTGGAGGACCTGGGCAAGGAGGTGGAGGAGGCCGCGTCGAGTCTGGGCGCCACACGCTGGCAGATCTTCACCCGCATCATCCTGCCTGAGCTGATGCCCGCACTGCTCACGGGTTTCGCGCTCGCCTTCGCCCGTGCGGTGGGTGAATACGGCTCGGTGGTGTTCATCTCCGGCAACATCCCGATGAAGACCGAGATCACGCCGCTGCTGATCATCACCAAGCTGGAGCAGTACCAGTACGCCGAGGCCACCGCCATCGCCGTGGTCATGCTGGTGGCGTCCTTCGCGCTGCTGCTGCTGATCAACCTGCTGCAACGCTGGACCTCGCAGAGGGCCGAGCTGTGAACAACCTCCTCATCTCCCTCTCCATCTATCGCTCCATCAGCGACGGGAATCTGCCATGAGTTCGCCCTCCCGTTCCATGACCGAGCCGACGTGGGTGCGCTGGACGTTGACCTCCATCGCCTTGGCATTCTTGGCGTTGTTCCTGGTGCTGCCGCTGGTGGCGGTGTTCGTCGAGGCGTTCGCGAAAGGCCTCGGTGCCTACTTCGAATCGTTCAACAACGCTGATGCCTGGCATGCGATCAAGCTGACGTTGATCGTCACCGTCATTGCCGTGGTAGCGAATAGCATCTTCGGCCTGCTTGCCGCGTGGGCGCTGACCAAGTTCGACTTCTGGGGCAAGAGCATCGTGCTCACCCTGATCGACCTGCCGTTCGCGGTGTCGCCGGTGATTTCCGGTCTGATCTTCGTCCTGCTGTTCGGCATGCAGGGCCTGCTCGGTGAATGGATGTCGGACAACAACCTGCCGGCAATCATCTTCAACGTTCCCGGCATCGTCCTCGCGACGATGTTCATCACCTTTCCCTTCGTCGCCCGCGAGCTGATCCCGATCATGCAGTCGCAAGGCACGGAAGAGGAAGAAGCTGCTCGCGTGCTTGGCGCCAGCGGTTGGAAGACCTTCTGGCACGTCACCCTGCCGAACGTGAAATGGGGCCTGCTCTACGGCGTGATCCTGTGCAGCGCCCGCGCCATGGGCGAGTTCGGCGCTGTGTCGGTGGTCAGCGGGCACATCCGTGGCCAGACCAACACCCTGCCGCTCCACATCGAAATCGCCTACAACGAATACCAGTTCGTCGCCGCCTTCGCTTGCGCGTCGGTCCTCACTCTGCTCGCCCTCGTGACGCTGGTGGCCAAGAGCATCGTCGAATGGCGCATCCAACAGACCATGGAGCGCGCCGCGCAGAGCACGAGCAAGGAATGACGAAGACCATGACAACCAACCGCAGAGACGCAGAGGTGGGAGGAGGGCCGCAGAGGTTGATCAGGCTTGCTCGACCAGCGTGTGCCGATCCCAATTTATCATCTTTCTTCTCTGCGGCCCTCTTCGTGCCTCTGCGTCTCTCCGGTTACCGTTCCACAAACCAGCGATCCGCCCCATCTGCCATCCAGCGACTCCACCAGGACAGCCCATGAGCATCGTCATTCAGAACGTTTCCAAACGCTTCAAGAATTTCACCGCGCTGGACAATGTCAGCCTTGAGATTCCCAACGGGCAGCTCGTCGGTCTGCTGGGACCATCCGGCTCGGGAAAAACTACGCTACTGCGCATCATCGCTGGTCTAGAACAACCCGACAGCGGCTCGGTGTTGTTTCACGGCAAGGACCAGACCGCGACCAATGTGGCCAAGCGCAAGGTCGGTTTCGTCTTCCAGCACTACGCGTTATTCCGCCACATGACCATCTTCGAGAACATCGCTTTCGGTCTGACCGTGCGCCCGGCGGCCGATCGTCCTTCGAAGACGGAGATCCGTGAACGCGTCGAAAAACTGCTGAAGATGGTGCAGCTCGAATGGTGCGCCGGACGTTATCCGCATCAGCTCTCCGGTGGTCAACGTCAGCGCATCGCGCTTGCGCGTGCTCTCGCGGTGGAGCCGCAAGTCCTGCTGCTCGACGAACCTTTCGGTGCGCTCGATGCAAAGGTGCGCGCGGAACTGCGTCGTTGGTTGCGCCGCCTGCACGATGATACCGGCATCACCAGCGTGTTCGTCACGCATGACCAGGAGGAAGCTCTCGAAGTCAGCGACCGCGTGGTGGTGATCAATCAAGGCAAAGTCGAGCAGGAAGGTTCACCGGAGGAGGTCTACCACCGTCCGCTGACGCCCTTCGTGCACCACTTCCTTGGCCTAGTGAACATCTTCCACGGTCGTGTAGATGAAGGCCAAGCGAAGCTCGCCGGCGTCTCGCTGCCGATCGGCGAATGGAACCATGGCGAGCAGGCGGTCGCCTACGTGCGTCCGCATGACGTCGAGGTCAGCCGCGTGCAGAACGCGGTCTGCCATTCGCCGGCGGTGATTACCGCGATCAACGCGGTCGGCCCGTTGGTACGCATCGAGCTCGAACGCCGCGACGTTCGTGGCGAAAAGGGCGAGGACAAACACGAGCGCATCGAAGCCCACATCGCGCGTTCACGCCAACAGGAACTGGAGTTCAAGACCGGTGACGCGGTTTATTTCGGTTTCGTCGACTTCCAGATCTACCCCCGTACGCAGGTTCCGGAATCCGCCGCCAATGCCGCGACCTGAGTCGCCGAGGCAGCGTCACCCCGCCTGGATCGCCGTCAGTGCGATGGTGTAGACGATGTCCTCCACCAGGGCGCCGCGGCTGAGGTCGTTTACCGGTTTGGCCAACCCTTGCAGCATCGGGCCGATGCTCACCACCTGCGCGCTGCGTTGCACGGCTTTGTAGGTGGTGTTGCCGGTGTTGAGGTCGGGAAAGATAAAGACGTTGGCGTGGCCGGCGACCGTGCTATCGGGCAGCTTGGTGCGCGCGACGCTGGCGATGGCCGCGGCGTCGTATTGCAGCGGGCCATCGATGGCGAGCCCAGGGCGGCGTTCACGCGCTAGACGCGTGGCTTCGCGCACTTTGTCGACATCGCTGCCGCTGCCGCTCGCGCCGGTGGAATAGCTGATCATCGCCACGCGCGGTTCGATGCCGAAGGCGCGCGCGCTGTCGGCGCTCTGCAGGGCGATGTCGGCCAGTTGTTCGGCGGTGGGGTCGGGATTCACCGCGCAATCGCCATAGACCACCACCTGCTCCGGCAAGCACATGAAGAAGATCGATGACACCAGCGACGAGCCCTCGGCGGTCTTGATCAGCTGCAACGCCGGGCGGATGGTGTGCGCGGTGGTGTGCACCGCGCCGCTGACCAGTCCGTCGACCTCACCGAGTTTGAGCATCATGGTGCCGACCACGATGCTGTCGGAGAGTTCCTCGCGCGCGCGCGGCTCGGTCATGCCCTTGGCCTTGCGCAGCTCGACCAGCGGCGCGACGTAGCGTTCGGCGATGGTCGTCGGATCGATGACTTCCAACCCGGGCGGCAGCGTCACGCCGAGTTGGCGCACCTGCGCCGACAAGACCTCGGGACGGGCCAGCAGCACGCAGCGTGCGATGCCGCGTTCCTGGCACTGGATGGCGGCGCGGATGGTGCGCGGTTCCTCGCCTTCGGGCAGGACGATGCGGCGGTTGGCGAGACGCGCGCGTTCCATCAGGCGGTGGCGGAAGGCCGGCGGACTCAGGCGGTGCTCGCGGGTGGAGGCGACCAACGTGGTCACCCAGGCGGGATCCAGGTGATCAGCCAAACCCATCGCCAGCTCGGCCCGTTCGCGGTCGTCCGAGGCGACCTCGCGGTCCATCTGGTGGACGGCGGTGGCGGTGTCGTAGGTGTTGTTGGCGGACAACAACACCGGCAGGCGGATGCCCGTAGCGGGCGTCACCAGGGCCATCACTGCCGGATCGGGCCGCAGGTTGGCGCTCAGCAGCAGCCCGGCGAAACGCGTGCCACCGTGCGCGGCGAGTGCCACCGAGACGATGATGTCGTGGCGATCCCCAGGAGTGATCAGCAGGCTGTCGGGTTTGAACGACGCGAGCGCTCCTGGGAGCGACTGCGCCAGCACGATAGTCTGCGCTATGCGGCGGTGGTCTTCGCCGGCCACCAGCACGTGCAGCTTCAGGCGGCGGACCAGATCGATGATGCGCGGTTGGCTGAGCTCTGGCACCACCGGCAGTGCACCGATCAACGATAACTGGCGCGCAGCAAGCGCACGGCGGCACCCCGCCACCTGTTCTGGTGCCACGCGGTTGAGGATGCAGCCGATCACCCGGTGGTTGTCGTCGTTGTCGTAGGGCCGCGCGGCGATGGCCAGGGCTTCAGCGGTCTCCTGCTCACCAGTGCCGTGCAGATCGCCGACCAGCACCACGTCGGCATCGAGTGAACTCGCCAGCGCCTGGTTGATGCGTTCCGCGGGCAGGCTGGCATCGCCGCCGGCGAGACCTTCGACGATCATCACCTCGACGCCACGCAGTGCTGGTTCGAGTCGAGCGACGACTTCTTCGAGTAGACGCTGATCCTCGGCGGTACTGAGCAACGCTTCGGCGCGATCGCGGGCGATCGGTTCCGGCGGAGTGATGGTGGTGGCCAGCCGCACTAGCGCGGTCGAGCGTTCTTTCGTGGGATCGCTGCGTTGGGTGATCGGTTTGCAGAACCCCACCGGCACGCCTTGGCGTTCGCAGGCGCGGATCAGCGCCAGACACGCGGTGGTCAGGCCGACGCCGTGGCCGGTAGGAACGATCAGCAGCGTATGGGGCATGGTGGTCTCAACCCTTTCAGCGGGTGCTTTCACGACGGCGGGCAATCAGGTCGGCGGTGTCCTGCGCGATCAGACGTTCTTCGTCGGTCGGCACCACCAGCGCCTGGGTGCCGCCGGGCAGGGTGATACGTCCGTTCGCATCGCCATCGCTAGCGTTGGCGACGGGGTCTTCACGTAGTCCCAGGAAGCCGAGCAGGGCCAGCGTGCGGGCGCGCACCACGGCACTGTGTTCACCGATGCCACCGGTGAACACCAAGGCATCGAGCCGCCCGAGAGCGACCGTCAACGCGGCGATATGTTTGGCCAAACGATAGCAGAACACCGTCAGCGCCAGATTCGCACCGGGATGGCCGTCGGCGGCCGCGGTGGTGATGGTGCGCATGTCGTTGCTCAGGCCGGACAGACCCAGCAGACCACTGGCGCTGTTGAGCTGGCGCGTGATGGCGACGGCGTCCTGGCCAGTGGCCTGCACCAGGTGGGCGATGATCCCTGGGTCCACATCACCACTGCGCGTGCCCATCACCAGACCTTCGAGCGGTGTCAGCCCCATGGTGGTGTCGAGTGAACGTCCGCCGCTGATCGCCGCAGCGCTACAACCGTTGCCGAGGTGAGCGGTGATCAGCGCCAGTTCCGCCAATGGCCGACCAATCATTTCCGCCGCACGCGCAGCGACGTAGCGGTGGCTGGTGCCGTGAAAGCCATAGCGCCGCACGCCGTGCTCACGGTACCACGCTTCCGGCACGGCGTAACGCCACGCCTGGGGCGGCATGGTCTGATGAAAGGCGGTGTCGAACACCGCCACCTGGGGCAAGTCCGGGAACAACGTGCGCGTGGCGGTGATGCCGGCGAGGTTCGCCGGATTGTGCAGTGGCGCCAAACGGCTGCAGGTATCGATCGCGCGACAGACCGCGTCGTCGATCAACGTCGCGGCGGTGAACTGTTCACCGCCATGCACTACTCGGTGGCCGATGCCGTGGATGCGCAAGTCGCGCTCCTGCAGGCGCGGTTGCAGAAACGTCAACGCCCCAGCGAACGACGGATCGTCCAGAGCGACGGCGTCCTCTCGATTGACGCGCACACTGGCCTGTGGCGTACCCAGACGCTCCGCCAGTGCGGTCAATCGCCGTACCCCGCTGACGGGATCGAGCACCGCGAGTTTGAGCGACGAACTGCCGGCATTGAGTACCAGGATGGTCATGGAAATTCCGCGGGTGGTGGAGGCCAGTCTGCCTGCGGGATTCACCACGGATCAATACCGGGTCAAGGACGCGGGAAGGGCTGCGTCGGCGCCGGCCAATCAGCAACCGTGGTGCGGATCAGGGCTCCAGGCGCAGGCGCAGCGGCACCTCGGCGGCGTCGGCGCGCAGCGTGTGGATGAGGCGGCGGCCGTTGTGCGTGACGGTGACTTCCAACTCGCCGCGCGCCGTACTCAGCCGGCAACGGCCCTCGCGATCGCTTCGGCCCTCGGCGATGCCCGACCAGCGTCCGAGGACCAAGTCATCCCACACTTGGCCGTTGGCTTTGAGCGACCAATCGGGGCGCAGCATTGCCGCCTGTGGACGGTGGTGATCGCCGGCCCAGAAGCCCCAGGCGAGCACCGTGCGCACAGCGGGTTGGCTGGCGAATACCGTCAGCGCGTCGCGGGTGTAGTCGGCTTGCAGTGCGTCGTCGTCGATATCGACCTCGAATTCGGTGAGGTGGATCGGCAGGCCGAAGCGCGCAAAACGTTCGATCAACGTGTTGAGGCGCTCCGGCGACGTGAGGTTGCGATCCTGATGGCACTGCAGGCCAAGGCCGTCGAGCGGCACGCCAGCGGCGAGCAGTGCCGTGATCAGCTGTTCATAGAACTCCTGACGCCTGAGGTCCGCACCGCCGTCATCGAGCACGCCGAAGAGGTTGAGGAAACGTGGCGTCGCCGGATCGAGTTCCTGCACCGCGGCAAACCAGCGCTGGAGGTGTTCACGGCCATCGCCACTCAGCAGCAGGTCCGCGCTGTACGGATCGTTGACCACATCCCACGCGCTGAGCTTTCCACGCAATGCCTGCACCGTCGCACGCAGGTGGCGGTCCAGCCGTTTGTTGATCACCACGGGATCATCCGCTTGGGCTCGCAGATCCGCCGGCAGATGTTCGCGTTGCAGCCACACCAGCGTGTGGCCGCGTACCGGCAGACCCTGTCCGTTCAGCCAGGTGGTGGCGCGTTCGCTGAACGTGGGATCTCGTTCCCGCTCCGGCCACTTGAGCGCGTTCTCCGGGACGGCGATGGTGAAACGCGCCAGCAGTTCATCGCGGTAGCGCGCATCGTCGGGCTCGCTGCCGAGCAACCGTTCGGCGACCACCGCCGTGCCGAAGCGCAACGCCGGTGCCCGAACACGCACCTGGACCGTTGCAGCGGGAACTGGGCGGCCCAGGGCGTCCTCGATCACCACCTCGAGTTGGCTGAGGCGATGCTGGACGATGCGCTGGTTTGCTGCGCTGCGCCATGGTGCGTCGGCGGCACGGCCATCGTAGGTGGCCTGCGGTACCAGCGCACGCAGCGTGGTGCTGCCGTGGTTGGTCAACGTCAGTCCGCCGACCTCGATGGTCTGACCGAGGCGTCCGAGCCACAGCTGCGCCTCCACCGTGCCGGCGTCACCATCGGCGAGCACATGGAACGGTAGTTCGACCTGCCGCCACTGTGGCTGTGCCAGCAGCGCAGCGCTGAGCGACTGCACGTGGCTGGCGGGATCCTCAATCACCAGCCGGGTCTGCGCCGGTCGGCCATCACCACTGCGCAGCCACATCCGCGCCAGGACCGCGTCGCCCTTGCGGATCGGTGCGGTCAGCGACAGGCGGACGCGTAGGGCGTACTCGCCGGTGTGGCGTGGATCGGCGATCAGGTCGCTGGGCGTGGTGATGCGCAGCGCCTGGGCGAACGGTTGGCCGCTGAGGGTGAAGATCTCACGCGGCACACCGCGCCCATCGTCGGTACCAACGTTGGCGCCGGCCCAGGGATCGGCTGGTAACAAGGAGACACTGGCTGCCGCTGGGGTGGTTGGTCGTTGCGGTGGAATGACCAGGGGTGTCGGTTCAGGTGCTGGCAGACGCGCGACCACGCCATCGCCGTCAAGTTTCGCGCGGTCGCCCGCGGCGATCACCACACCGTCGTGCCCATGCGCCGCCAGCCGTACGCTTCCGTGGTCGACGTGCAGGTGCGTGGCGCTGCGTGTCACCGCCAGGGTGAAACGGGTGCCCAGCACCGTCGCGCGTCCATGCGCGGTGCCGATGGCGAAGACCGTCCCGTTCGGCTGCGCCGTTACCGTGGCGGTGAGCGCCCCACGTTCGAGGTGCAGACGTTCGCTCAGATCCGGCTGCAACACCACCGTGCTGTCGCCGGCAATGGTGATGGTGCTGCCATCGCGCAGCCGCAGGTCGGCGAAGGTCAGCGCGGGGATTTCCAGGCGATCACCCGCGTGGAGTGCAGCACCGGTCCGCAGTGGCTCGCGTCCGCTGCGCACCAGCCGCACGACACCCTCGCCACTGGTGGTGAGTACGGCAATGCCAGGTGGTGAGCCGGTCGGCGAGAATGGCATCAGCAGCACACCGACGACCACCAGGATGCCGGCGGCAGCGGCAATCCACCAGCGTGCTGGCGATCGACGTGGCAGCCGCACGGTGGCACGGACCTGCTTGCTGACAGGCCGACGATTGGCGAGGCGGCCAGTGCCGTCTCGCTGATCGCACACCTCGGCCAACAGCACGCGTTGGCGCACCAACGTGGCGAGGTGCGCACGCAGTCCGGCATCTTCTTCCAAGGCCTGTTCAATAACCGTGGCCTGGGCGTCGTCGCATTCGCCATCGAGCCAGGCCACCAGATCGTCGCGCATCATGGCGCACCGTCTGTGTGGGTGAGCGCGAGGTTGTCCTTGACGCAGTGGAGCAACGCCGCACGCACGCGGAACATCCGCACCTTGACCCACGACAAGGTACGGCTGAGGCGATCGGCGATGGTCTGGTAGGAATCGCCCGTGGTGAAGTGCGCGGTGATCAGGCCGCGGTCGCCTTCGCCGAGCTTGTTCAGGCAACGGCGCAGCGCGCTGCGTTCCTGCTCCCACGCGCTCGGCTCATAGGCCGTTGCTTCGAAGAGTTCAGTGGCGTGATCGTGCAGGTAACGATTGGCCCGCTCGCGGATGTTCCGCCGTTCACGCTCGCGGAACCACACGTTGCGCGCGATGGCGATCAGCCACGCACCGAAGTCGGCATCGGGAAAGTAGTGCTCACGTTTACGCAGCGCGATCAGCAGCGCCTCTTGGACAATGTCTTCCGCCAGATGCAGGTCGCGCGAACAGGTGTAGGCGTACGCCAGCAGCGACTGTCGGTGCCGCTGACATTCCTGTTCGAAAAGCGCTGCATCCATGGTTCAGCCCGCCACGTCATTCATACCAGCGAACGCCGCCGTAGGCGCAACGACAGAACCAGCGTCAGCAGCATCGCCGCGATTCCACCACCCATGCCGCATTTCCCGCCGCTTTCTGCGGGTGTGCCGGTGCTGGGAGCGCCACCGCTGGCGTTCGTCACAATGACCTTGGTCGCATTGGCGGTATGGCTGTGACCATCGTTGATGACGAGCGTGACGGTGAAGGAACCGACCGTCACGTAGGTGTGGCTGGGGGCCACGCCGGTGGCGGTCCCACCATCACCAAAGGTCCAGGCGTACGTCAGGGTGTCGCCATCGGGATCGCTGGAACCGGCAGCGCTGAAAGCAACCGCCAGCGGTGTGGTTCCAATCGCTGGCGTAGCGCTGATCAACGCCGTCGGTGCGCTGTTCGGTGGCGGAGTTGAAGACACGGTGATGGTTTTGGTCGCGCTCACGTGGTGCGCATGACCATCGCTCACGGTCACGGTAGCGGTGTAGACACCGTTCGTCGTGTAGGTGTGTGAAGGCGATTGTCCGGTGGCTGTTCCCCCATCACCAAACGTCCAGGCATAGGTCAGGGTGTCGCCATCGGGATCGCTCGAACCGTTGGCATTGAAGCTGACCGTCACCGGCGCGGTGCCGCTCGCGGGTGTGCCGTTGATCACCGCCGTCGGTGCGCTGTTGGTCGGCGGCACGACACCCGGTCCCGACGGCGCGAAGGCTGGGTATTTCACCGCATTCAGGAGATTCGCCTTGGCCGTGTTGACGCTGTAGTCGTTGTTGAGGATGCCACCGGTGTCGCGTGATTCCGGTGTCCAGGTCCACCACGTCCACGACAGGTTCTTGGCGTCGATGTAGTCGCGCAGTTTGGGGAACCAGCCGTTGATCTCCCGCTGACCGCGATCGTCGTAGTTCTGATCACCGCCTTGTTCGTTTTCCAGATGATCGATCTGGGCCTGATTCAAAAAGCTGCCCCACTCGCCAACCCAGATCGGGCCGAGGTTGTCGTTGTGGATAAACCCCCACTGGGTGTCCCAATGTGCGGTCAGGCTGTTGGGAAAACCGTTGGCGACCTGATGGAAGGGCTGATCCCACACCACCGGGCCGTAGTCATGCACCTGGTAAACCAAGCGGTTGGCGAC
Organism: Planctomycetota bacterium; assembly: GCA_031426335.1. GTDB lineage: Bacteria > Planctomycetota > UBA11346 > UBA11346 > UBA11346 > BOG-1363. The sequence continues at coordinate 2,402 of JANPLC010000169.1, read as the reverse complement.
GTTTAGCGTGAGCGGGTGGTCCTTCAGGCCCAGGTGTACGGCGCCCCACCAGCCGCCTTGTCCATTGTACGAATGCAGGCCTTGGACGCAGATCAGCAGGTTCGGATGGATGGCGAGGATCTCGTTGGCGCAGCGTTTCGCCGCCCACCGCCAGTTGTTGGCGACGTCGACGTTGTCGGCTTTCCACGTCACCGGGCCGTGCACTTCGTTGAACAGATCGGCGCCGACCACCGTCGGATCGTTTTTGTAACGCGTGGCGAGCGCCTTCCAGTTGGCGATCCACTGGGTCTCGGGATGCGCGCCGTCGTACCAGTGGCCGTCCTCGGCCGCACCACCACCAGTCAGGCGATGGTAGTCGAGGATGATGCGGATGCCGCGCGCCCCGGCCGAAGCGACGATGCGGTCGAGGATCTCCAGGCAGGTCTTGTTCAGCAGGTCGGCGTTCTTGGTCGGATCGATCGCGGTCTGTCGGGGTTTCTGCCCTGGGATGAAGATCTCGGAACTGAATGCCAGCCGAATGAGGTTGAAGCCGCACGTCTTCATCTCGTCGAGGTGGTCCTCGATCGAATGCACCCGCGCCGGATTCGCCTGGCCCCACAAACCGTGCGGAATGAGGTTCTCGCTGTCCATACCATGCCAGTTCACGCCGCTGAAACGCACGACGTTCCCGGCGGCGTCCTTGATCTGGTTGCCGTCGGTGCGCCAAAAGCCGTCGCCGACGGCGGCGTGTAGTCCTGGGAGGGTGCACAGCGCTAACAGGACGAGCTGAAGCGGAAAGCTGGACATGGGCAGGTTCCTGGCGGTGACGATGTGAAGACACAGAACCATCCGGGAGAGACCCCACAGGTTACAGATTCCTGCTGCTCGCGCTTGCCGAACCACCCGGGTGTCGCGCACACGCAACGTTACGCGACGTTGCGTTGCGGGCCCTGATGGGTCGAACGCGCATCAGGTGACGGTGGCCGGCAGCGATTGGATGCGGTGACGTGTGTCATCGGCTGGTACCTGGCCAACGCTTCGAAGTGTCGTGCGACGTGCGCGTGACGGCGCCGTATCGATTGTCCTTGGTTGGCGTCCATTTCTGAGGAGAAGCCCGTGATGCGCACCGTCTTCCTGTTGTCTGCCGCCATCGGCTTCGTCCTCGCTGGCGAGTCTGCTCTACCCGATCCGCTGGTGACCAGCGCCGGCAATCGGGTCACCACCGCCGCCGAATGGCCCGCACGTCGTGCTGAACTGGTCGAGTTGTTCGCGCATCATGTCTATGGCCGTGCGCCGGTCGGCCATCCTGATGGCATGACCATCACCGTAACTGAAGCGGCCTCGGGCGTGATGGGTGGAACGGCGGATCGCCGGCAACTGCGTCTCAGCTGGAAAGGTCCAGGTGGCGTGGGTGGCATGAACGTCGTGGTGTTCGTGCCGACCAAACGCGAGAAACCGGTCGGCTGCTTCCTGCTGATTTGCAATCGACCAGCAGAGAACATCGATCCGACGCGGGAGAAGAAGTCGCCCTTCTGGCCGGTAGAGCAAGTGATCGCGCGCGGCTACGCCATCGCCGCGTTCGACAACGCCGAGATCGATCCGGACAAACACGACGACTTCAAGAACGGCGTGCACGGGGTGTTCGATGCGCTGGGAAAACCACGCGCGGATGATGCGTGGGCCACCATCGCTGCCTGGGCCTGGGGTGCGAGTCGCGCGATCGATGCGCTGATCGAGCAGCCGGGCATCGATGCCAAACGCATCGCCGTGGTCGGCCACAGCCGTGGCGGCAAAACCGCGCTGTGGTGCGGCGCGCAGGACGAACGCGTGGCGCTGACCATCAGTAATAATTCCGGCTGCACGGGCGCGGCGATTTCACGTGGCAAACAGGGAGAACGAGTGGCCAAGATCAATGCCTCTTTTCCGCATTGGTTCACCACCACCTACAAGCAGTGGAACGAGCGCGAGAACGACATGCCGTTCGATCAGCACCAGTTGCTCGCCAGCATCGCGCCGCGGCTGGTCTACGTCGCCAGTGCGACCGAGGATGCCTGGGCGGATCCCAAGGCTGAGTTCCGCGCCTGCGTCGAGGCCGCGCCGGTGTGGGCGTTGTTCGAGCAGCGTGGATTCCCAGTTACCACTTTCCCTGCGCCGGAATCACCGCTGCACGACGGGCAGATCGGCTACCACCTGCGCACCGGCAAACACGATTTGACCGAGTACGATTGGATGCGCTTCGCCGACTTTGCCGACAAGCACTGGAAGTAACCGCCTGGGAGAGGCGAGCCCTAGCTCGCCTAGTGTCCCGTCCGAGAAATTCACTGCACCTGCCTTGGCCGCGCCGGCCATCCGCGGCGTTGCGAAAAGTTCGAGCTAGCGCTGCTAGCCCTTCACTTTCCGCGCCTTGCGGCTGACCGACGGGG